>DASSIU010000084.1:0-4451 GCA_035691585.1 Sphingomicrobium sp.
CCGCTGGTCCAGGCATGAGCGTCGCCTGGCCGCGCAGCATCGCCGGGCGCATCCTGCTGGCCATCGGTATCATTGTTCTGCTTCTGATCCTGATCACGGTCGTATCCTGGCTGTGGGCCACCGAAACCAAACCGCACATCAGCGACCCTCCCCCGGGGCAGCTCGCCATCCTCACCGAGCCGATTCCCGACGGTCCCAATGCTGACCTCCTCCGTCGCGGGCGCTATCTCGCGATCGCCGGCGACTGCGTGTCGTGTCACACTCGGAGAGGAGGGCGACCGTTCGAGGGCGGTCTCGGGCTCGATACGCCCTTCGGAATCATCTATTCGGCCAACCTCACCAGCGACCGCGATAACGGCATCGGCACGTGGACGACCGACCAATTCTTTCGCGCGCTGCACGACGGCATCGCGCCGGGGGGTAAGCACCTTTACCCGGCGCTGCCATATCCCCATCTGACCATCGTTACGCGGGCCGATGCCGATGCGATCCTGGCGTGGCTGAAGACGGTCCCCGCGGTTCATTACGCAAAGCCCACCAACCGTCTTCCCTTCCCACTGGACATCCGTGCGGGTCTCATCGGCTGGAACGCGCTCAATTTCTCGCCCCACGCCTTCCGCGGTAACCCGGCAATGTCGGCGCAATGGAACCGCGGGGCGTACCTGATCGAAGGACTCGGGCATTGCGGCGCCTGCCACACCCCGAAGACGGCGCTTCAGGCGGAGCGAGGCGACCAGGCCTTCCGCGGCGCGGCAATCGAGAATTGGACGGCGCCGGACCTGACTGGCAATCCTCGCACCGGCCTCGGTCGCTGGAGCACCGGCGACATCGTCCAGTATTTGAAGACCGGCCGCAACGCGCATGCCAACGCCTCCGGGCTGATGGGTGAAGTGGTGGCTTACTCGACATCGCTTCTGTCGGATTCGGACCTCACGGCGATCGCAACCTACCTCAAGGCGCTTCCGCCAAGTCCGGACCAATCGAGCGCGGCGCCAGATGCGGCGGCCATGCGCGCCGGCTCGGCGGTCTTCTCGGATGCCTGCACCGCCTGCCACCTCGCCGGCGGCAAAGGCCAGCCGGGAATGATCCCGCCACTCCCCGGCAGCGGCGTCGCCCAGCAGCACGACCCGACCGGAATCCTCCACCTGATCCTCGGCGGTGGCCGCACCGCCCCTACGCGTTCCCGGCCGAGCTTCCAGTCGATGCCCAGCTTCGCGTGGAAGCTCAGCGACCAGGAAATCGCCGACGTCGCCACCTATGTCCGCAACTCATGGGGCAATCGAGCGCCGCCGGTCGACGTGCATCAGGTCGCATCGCTGCGGGCGAAGCTCAGGCTCGCGAAACCGCTCACCCGCGATCGGGATTAGGCGTAGTACGGATTCGAACTTGCGCGACCATTGATCTAGAGCATGGGCCCACTGACCCGACGCGCAGTTCGACCGGTGCAACATGGCTTTGAGCGAGCAGCTGACCCCTTCCACCCAAATGGTCGACAGTTTCGGTCGGCATATCACCTATGTCCGCATGTCGGTCACCGACCGCTGCGACCTTCGCTGCCGTTACTGCATGGCCGAGCGCATGACGTTTCTGCCAAGAAAGGACGTGCTCCGCCTCGAGGAGATTGTCGAGCTCGCCGACATTCTCATCGCTCGAGGAGTGAATCGCATCCGGGTGACTGGAGGCGAGCCGCTGGTGCGCAGGGGGATCGACCAACTCATCCCCGAGCTGGGCAAGCGCATCGGCCGCGGCCTCGACGAGCTCACCATGACCACCAACGGCACTCAGCTCGATCGCCGCGCGGAAATGCTGGCCGATGCGGGGATCCGGCGGATCAACGTAAGCCTCGACAGTCGCGATCCTGAGCGCTTCCGACACATCACGCGGGGCGGCGAACTCGCACAGGTACTCCGCGGTATCGAAGCGGCCGCAGCCGTCGGACTTCGAATCAAGATCAACATGGTCGCACTCAAGGGACTGAACGAGGATGAGATTGGCTCGATGCTTCGCTGGTGCGCGGCCCAAGGATACGACCTGACACTGATCGAGACCATGCCGCTGGGGGAAGTCGAAGAGGACCGCACCGAACATTATCTTCCGCTCAGTCAGGTTCGCGAGCAGCTCGAACAGCAATTCTTATTGATCCCGTCGCTCGCGCGTACAGGCGGCCCGGCGCGTTATTATGAAGTAGAGGGGCTCGGGGTTCGTCTCGGTCTCATCACGCCGCTCACCGACAATTTCTGTGAGGGCTGCAACCGCATCCGCGTCGCTGCGACTGGAACCGTGTTCGGCTGTCTCGGCCATGATCAGAAGGTCGAGCTTCGGGACCTCCTCCGTGAGGGTGGCGGCCAGTCGGTCAACGACGCACTCGACCGGCTGCTCGCGGAGAAGCCCCGGCGGCACAATTTTGACATCCAGGCCGATCGGGCCGCCGTCAACCGGCACATGAGCGTCACCGGCGGCTAATCAGATGCCCGCATACCATTCATAGTCGGCATTATCTTCCCAATAGCCGCCCTTGCCTCCGTAGATGTGGGCGAGGCTCTCAACCGCCTGGATGCGCTGGACATATTTCGCAGACTTGTAGCCGAGCTGGCGTTCGACCCTCAGACGCAGTGGCGCGCCGTGGGGCACTGTCAGGAGTTGGCCGTTCATGCCCCAAGCGATGATCGTCTGTGGATGGAAGGCATCCACCAGATCGATGCTCTCGTAATAAGGCTTGTCGCCGAACCGGTCCGCGCAGTGAAAGACGATATATTTTGCCCGCGTGCTGAGCGCAGCCGCGTCGAGGATCCGCGACAGCTCCAGCCCATGCCACTTGCCGATTGCGCTCCAGCCTTCGACGCAATCGTGGCGGGTGATCTGGACCCGGTGGGGAATCGAACGGAGCACACCAAGCGGGATCGACAAGGGGCGCGCGACCAGTCCGTCGACGGCCAGCCGCCAGTTGAGGAAATTCTCCTTGAGCTGCTGCGCATATTCACTGGTGTCCGGCATTGCCGTGCCGTTCGAGCGGAACACCGGCGACAAATCTGCCTCGCCAAATTCGTGCGCGAGCGCGTCACGCGGCACGATGAGCCGCTGGGTGTTCATCGTCAGCGTCTCCGCCGAGCGGAGGACGTTTCGGAACCGGGCACTGTTGTTAAGCCGGTCGCATCCGCCGAGCATCAATCCCGAAGCGCCAGTTGCGATGAAGCGGCGGCGATTGATCATGCGTCTCCTCTCTCCGGCGGTACTCGGAAGCGGCCGGTGATCATCGACCTGATCTCATTGAACGGCCCGGCGAGCACGACCATGAGCAAGTGAATGACTATGAAGGCCAGCAGCAGCGTGGCGCAGATAAAATGGATCGAGCGCGCCGATTGCCGTCCCTGGAAAAACACGATCAGCCACGGCCATGCCGCGTCCATCGCCGGCGACATGGCAAGCCCCGTCAACACCATCAGCGGGAGCAGGACGAAGATCACCCCGACGTAGCTGAACTTTTGAAGGATATTGTAACGGAGCGCCGCGTCGCCACGAGGAAACCGCAGCCGCGCATGCTCGGTTATGTCATGCCAGATATGGTTCGGCTTCACCTCCTCGCGCGTGGGCCTGAGATCGCGCTGCGCGTGACGGTTGAGGAAACTCGTCACCAGGAACAGCAGGAGCGGAACGACCAGCAGCCAAGCGAAAGCGAGATGCCAGCGCCGCGCGGCCGCAAGATTGTAGGTTGAAGGGATCGTCGCCCATCCGGGAAAGGGCCGCCCGCTGAAGGAGAGCCAGGGGCGATCGAAATTTGCACCATACTGCCCCCAGTAGAGATGCGGGTGGGCGTTGAAGATCATCAGCCCACTCATCAGCATCACGAAGACGGTGAGGGCGTTCAGCCAATGCCAGATGCGCGTCGGAAGGCGGTGGCGGTAGGCAATGCGATGGGGCGACGGTGGAGGCGGAGCCTGCGCCTCGACAGGATCCACATCGATCACTGCCTCGTCCATTCTGCCTCCCTGACACTCGAAGCATAGCCGAAGGTCCGGCCAGGCGATAGCTCACGCGACCGGCTGCTGCCGCTCACCTGGACTTGCCTGGGCCAAGTGCGTCGAGTGAACTTCGCCTCTTCCCTTTACCGGGCGAACAGCATTAGCGACCGCCATGGACCCCACGACCGTTGTAGCGCTGGCGCTGCTGTTCGCGCTCGGCGCGGCGCTCTATTCGAGCGTCGGGCATGGCGGCGCCTCCGCCTATATCGCGGCGATGGCGCTCTTCTCGGTAGCGCCCGACACGATGAAGCCGACCGCGCTGGCGCTCAACCTTCTCGTCGCCGGGTTCGGGGCATGGCGTTACTGGCGGCGCGAGCTCACTAATTGGAAACTGGTCCTCGCCTTCGCGTTGACCGCCACGCCCGCGGCATTCGTCGGCGGTGAAATCCACCTGCCGGCGATTTACTATAAGCCTCTAGTCGGAATCTTGCT
>DASSIU010000085.1:0-3139 GCA_035691585.1 Sphingomicrobium sp.
CGCCGGCATAATCGCCGGTGAACGGGCGTCCGGTGCGGTTCGCCCCATGCTTGCCGGGCGCGAGGCCAACGATCGCCAGCCAGGCCTCGCGATCTCCGAACGCCGGCACGGGGGCATTCCACCAGGCAGGATGCTCGCCGCGGCAGTCCTCGCGGAACCGCACCAGCCGCGGGCACAGCGGGCAGTTGCGCGGGGCTTCGGCTTCCGGAATGGGCGACAGGTCGGCGGGCTGGAGGACTTCCATGCTTCTCCATAACGTTCGTCCTGAGCTTGTCGAAGGACCGCTCTTGTTCGTAGGACGGAAAGGAAAGGACAGGGCTTCGACAGGCTCAGCCCGAACGGTGTTTGTTGGCTGAACCTTCATATCTCTACGCGGTCGCGATCGGGTCGAACCGGCCACATGGCCGGCACGGCAGACCCGCCGGCGTCGTCGAAGCAGCGATCGCTCGCCTCGATCAGGAATTCGGCCTCTTCGATGCCTCGCCGATCGTCCTCAATGCCGCCCATGGAGGGGCCGGCCGGGACTTCGCCAATGCCGTCGCGCTTGTCGAAAGCGATTGCGAGCCGCCCGAGATGCTGTCGCGCCTCAAGGCGATGGAGCGCGAGTTCGGCCGCCGGAGCGGCCGGCGTTGGGGCCCCCGAGTGCTGGACCTCGATATCGTCCTGTGGAGCGGAGGAAGGATTCGGTCGCGGCGCCTGACCATCCCGCATCCCCATCTTCCGACGCGCAGCTTTGTGCTCCATCCGCTAACCGCGATCGCCCCGGGATGGCGGATCGGTTCCCGCAACGTCCGCCACCTCGCACACCGCCTTGCGGCGAAGCGCCCACGAGGCTAACCGCGCCACTTCAGGTGGGCCCATAGCTCAGTCGGTAGAGCAACTGACTTTTAATCAGTAGGTCGCTGGTTCGAATCCAGCTGGGCTCACCAGCAGTTGCGCCTTGCCTGGCGGCGAGGCAGGCTCATTCCAAGATGAAGCATTTCATCAACCACGACCTGCTGGCGCCAAACGTTCTTACGGTTCCGATCGACCTCGAAATCGTTCGGGAATTTGAAGATCTTGCGGGGCGCGCAGACACCGGACCAGATTATTGTACGTACCGACCATCGTGGAACAGCGATATCCGATGGATTTCCGCGGCCTCGCCGAGCACATTCAGCCAATTCTCCGACGCTTTCGACCGGCTAAACATCGCCCGGCATGTCCGCGAGTATCTCGACATCGACCGCGATGTCCGTTTGTACGCGGGCTTCCTTCATACGCGGACTCGATGCGCACAGGCAGATTTTCATATCGATTGGGCATTGACCAACAACGAGGCGTTCACGCTGTTGACGCCCGTCTGCGGGCCTCCAACCGAGCGCTTGCTGTACAAGACACTGGCTGGGGATATCTCAGAATATCGGTACAAGACGGGTGAAGCGATCATCTTCGGCGATCACTTCCTTCATTCGACGCCGCCGGGCGCCGCCGATCCGCCCTTTACCCTGCTCGTCTTCAATTTCGGGACCGACAGGATGGAGCATTGGCACAAGATTGTTAAGACCGTCGGAGAGCAATGCGGCTTACTTCGCCGACCTGATGGGGAATTCGAGAATCATGCCGGATGACAACGGAAAGCAGGTCTATCAACGCTCGGTGGAATTGCTCGAGGCCGATATCAAGGGCGAGCTAGTCGCGCTTGAGCCGCGGTCGGGCGCCTGCTTCGGCTTCAACGGCGTGGCTACAGCGGTG
Organism: Sphingomicrobium sp.; assembly: GCA_035691585.1. Taxonomy (GTDB): domain Bacteria; phylum Pseudomonadota; class Alphaproteobacteria; order Sphingomonadales; family Sphingomonadaceae; genus Sphingomicrobium. The sequence goes on from DASSIU010000085.1 coordinate 1,735, forward strand.
TGGCGGATGCTGGAGCAGCCTCAGAGCTTTGATGAGATCCGGAATCGCCTCTTGGCGGAGTTCGAGGTGGGCCAAGAGCAATGCACTGCCGAGCTAGATGATCTGCTGACGTCAATGAGGGACCAGGGGCTGGTGTCGGTCTCTAGAAGTTCACCGTTGTGAAGTGAGCGAAAGCGAGCGCGCCAAGCAAGTCATTGCGATAATGAAGCATTAGCCGCGGGTTCGCCCAGGTTGCGGGCCAGCGCCGGATCAGTTCGTCGATATAGCCAAAGTCGAGCAAGTCACGCACGGCATCGATCTGGCGATATTCATTGAACGCGCTTCCAACGCGATCCTTCGTGAAGTGCATCGACCAATCCGCGGCCTGATACCCCCGAGGTCGGCTCGACCAGGCGAGGCGCGCGCCGAACGCGCGGTCGAACGAGGGCCGCGATTCTCCACGGCCGACGAGAAGATGCGCGGGAATCGTGAAGCAGAAGTCGAGAAGATCTTGATCGCCGGTCGGATCCCGCGTGTCCATGCCGTACAGCCGGGAGACGGCGTTCGTCGGATCGTGCTGCATGATCATTTCAGCACGAAACGCGAATGGGTCGCGCGGCGGCCGCCGGTCGCCCACCTCCTGCATGACCACCGCTTGAGCCGCGCGGCGATGGGGCTCTCGAAGGAGCCGAAAGCCCTCTGGGTCCGCCCCCCCGCGACCAGCAAGCTTCAAGGCCAATCGATGTGCCGCGACGGGCATCCGGCCGCCGAAAGATTGATTGCAGATGCGCGCCCAATCGCGTGGGCCCTCAGAAACACTAAGCGCCTCGCGCATCCAGCGAACCGCTCCTTCTTCGGCCAGTACGGCTGCAAGATGTCCTTCGCCCCCGGCGCTAAGCCCGAAATTGCCCACGCTGCCGACAAGAACCACCGTTGCCCCGCCTTGCGCAGCGACACTGTCCAACTCAGTGAACCAGCGGAAGTTGGAGAGGTGCGCCACTGGATTCGCAAGCGCAGCGTGGACTTTGTCGAGGCCAAGCAGCGGGTCACCATCCGGTCGGACCACGCGGTGGACTGCATTGGCATATAATGACGCCAATTGGGCCGCGAGAAGCGACTCGTCGCCAAGCCGTTCGGGCAGTCCCAAGCCGGAAAACCGTTCTGCCGGCGCGGCCGTGATGGCGATCAGCGACTGACCGCGCCGGGCGAGCTCGAGCGCCGCCGAAGAAGCCACTGCGCCGCTGTCGCGTCCCGCACTGAGATGAGCCGCCACCTCGCCGCTCTCGCGCCTGAGGCGCGCATTAACTGCCCGGTCCAGAAGCATCACCAAGCGATCGGCACATTCCCGTGCCGAGGCCGCGGGATCAGGCTGCCGGACCGGCCGCCAAAATGAACGGAGATCGGTCGTGCTGACGGTGAACCTTGC
>DASSIU010000086.1:0-3815 GCA_035691585.1 Sphingomicrobium sp.
AGATTGGGGGTCGCGGGGGCTGACCCTTACGCATCTTCACGCATCATTCCGTTCAGCGCCATTCGCCTCGGGAGGGTGATGGATGGTAAATTTGCTCGTCGCTGCCGCGCTGGCCGCTGCAATGCCGACGGCCGCGCATCCGTCCCCGCCGCCCGAGCCTGCGATGTTCGTGGTCCGCGATGCCGACACTACCATCTACATCTTCGGGACCTTCCATGCCCTTGATCCGCGGACGCAGTGGTTCGGCGCCAGTGTCAGGGATGCGTTCGAACACTCAGACGAACTGGTGCTCGAGACTTTGGTGCCCGAGCAACCCGGACCCATCGCCTTGCCTACCCCCGGCTTCCGGCCTCCGTCGGTAACCCCCTCCGCATCGTTTCTCGCGACCACGCGGATGGCGATCAACGCCGGCAAGGCGCAGGGGATGCAGGTCGACAGCGGAGCCGACATGGTGCTTCGCCACGCCGCCGAAGCTGAAGGCAAGGACGTCGAGGGCCTGGAAACGCTGCAGTTGCAGATCGACATGTTCAATCGCCTGCCCGTTGCTGACACTCAGACTGCGATGGAAGCTAAGCCGGGCAAGCGGCTTCCAGTCGCCGCCAGCCAGATTCAGGGACTGTCGAATGCGATGGCGGAGATGCAGTCCGCCTGGAAGCGTGGAGATCAAAGCGTCTTCGTCAGCATGCTCGATCAACTGAAGGCAGCATCGCCCGATACCTACCGGATGATGTTTACCGAGCGGAATGAGCGCTGGGCCGACTGGATCAGGGCGCGGATGCAGATGCCGGGAACCGTGTTCGTCGCGGTCGGCGCGGGCCATCTCGCAGGCAAGGACAGCTTGCTCGTCCGGCTCGCGGAGCGCGGGCTGCCTTCGCAGCGGGTCTACTGACCGACTGAACTTGCTTTTCCTGCCGCGCTCACCTAGTGCGCGCGCTCCCGGCCATGGTCATCCCTGGAGGCGTGGCGGGTCACTTAAACGGAGCTTAACAAATGAGCGATCAGCTGACGCTGCCCGCCGAAGCGCGCGACCGGGCTGGCAAGGGAGCCTCCCGAGCATTGCGCCGCGATGGACGGGTCCCCGCCGTGGTTTACGGCGAGAAGAAGGAGCCTCTCTCGATCCATGTCGAGGAGAAGCTTCTGTCCAAGATGCTTTCGACCGGACACTTCATGAACTCGGTCATCATGATCGATTTCGAGGGCAAGCCACAGCGCACCCTGCCGAAGGCGGTCGATTTTCACCCGGTCAGCAGCCGGCCGATCCACGTCGATTTCCTGCGCATCGGTGAGCACACCAAGGTGCACGTCGCGGTTCCGATGCGGTTCGACAATGAGGAGGACTCGCCAGGCCTGAAGCGCGGCGGCGTTCTGAACGTCGTCGTCCACGAGCTGGAAATCGTCTGCGACGCGGCCAGCATCCCGAACGAGATCCACATCTCGCTGGATGGTCTTGAGATCGGCGATTCCATCCACATCAGCGGCGTCAAGCTGCCGGACGGCGTGACCCCCGCCAATACGGACGAGGATTTCACCGTAGCCACCATCGTCGCGCCGTCGGCGATGAAGGCGGAGGAAGAGGAAACCGCTCCGGCCGACGCCGTCCCGACCGTCGAGGGCGAGGAAGGCGAAGGCGAGGCTCCCGCTGCCGAAGAAGGCGGCGAGTAAGTCTTCACAGACGAACAGAGCCGTTCGTCCTGAGCCTGTCGAAGGACTGCTTTCTCTTGAAGGCAGAACGGCCCTTCGACTTCGCTCAGGGCAAACGGTTTTTGTTTATCGCCGCTCCTGCTAGCGAGCGGCGATGCAACTATGGGTTGGCCTCGGTAATCCCGGCACGCAATATGCGCTGCACCGGCACAACGTCGGCTTCATGGCCGCGGACATCATCGCCGAGGCGCACAACTTCTCGCCCTGGTCGAAGAAATTCCGCAGCCTCATCGCCGAAGGCCGCATCGGCGCTAATCGCGTGCTGCTGCTGAAGCCGCAAACCTTCATGAACGACAGCGGCGACGCGGTTCAGCAGGCGCTGGGTTTCTACAAACTCGACATGGATGCCCTCACGGTATTCCACGACGAACTCGATCTCGCGCCGTTCAAGGTGAAGGTGAAGGTCGGCGGCGGCACGGCCGGTCACAATGGCCTGCGCTCGATCGACGCGAGCCTGGGCCCTGATTTTCGGCGTGTGCGCATCGGCATCGGGCATCCGGGGCCGGGCCGGAAGGACCTCGTCACCCCCCACGTCCTCGGCAATTACCCCAAGGCCGAGATGGAGCCGCTATCGGACATGCTCGCGGCGATTGCCGGTGAAGCGGAATGGCTTGCCGATGGCGACGACGCCCGATTTATGAGCGAAGTCGCGCTGAGACTTCAGCAAGAAACATGAGGCCCCTCGCGGGATTACTTCTGGTAATGCTCGCGGGCGGTTCGCAAGCTCGCGTGCCGCTCGTCCGAGTGCCATTCGTAGGATGTCCCTCAGACGGACAGCTGGGTCCTCAAGCGGCACCCAAGTCAGGCAAAGCGCCGCGTCTGGCGAGAAGGATTGCCAAGGACCTCGCCTTCTACGGGTACGGCGATGGCCCAGGCTCGCTTGGACCGCGCGGATGGCATTGCATTGGCTTATACGGATCCAACGGAAGCTTTTTGCTGATTACTCCCGAACGCCACCGCGCTGATGAGTTCTTTAGCGAGAAGCTCGTGGCGATCACGGGTCCAGCAGTTCAGATCAGCTACAGCCTTGCTGGGACTTCCGGACGGCTTGACGTAATGCCCGTCATCGCGCGTTATTTCCCTCGATATAAGCCGTTTCTGCGAGAAATGAAGAAGCTTAATCTCGATTTCGGGCCGCTTCCAAAAGGACCCTATAGGTTTGACGTAATTAACAAGCGAACTCAGGATTTTGTGCGGTTCACGACGCCGCCCTGGAGAGAGGGCGAAGGCACTAACTCACGGCTGGTGCCTAGCAACCTGCCAATAGACGGCATTCGGAAGATTGTTGGTTCGAACGATGAGCCGGACCTCGTCAGCGCAGAAGTGAGGTTGCCGCCGAATTTAACGTCATTGACTGACATTATTCTCACCCAAGCTTCGAAGCGTTGACCAGCTAGAAATCGACCGTCACATATCCCTGAACATATCGCGCGGGGTTGCCGGTGTAGACGCCAGAGCCTGCCAGTCCCCAGCCCTCATTGTTGAAGAGGTTGACGACCTGCAGCCTGAAGGTCGCGTTGCGCCCGGCGAGCTTGAATCGATAGTGACTGCCGAGGTCGACCCGCGCCCGCGGCGGAAGAAAGACGAGATTGTCGGTCGTCGCAGGCGTGCGGCCGCGATGAGACACGGCAAGGTCGAGTTCCAGGCCCTTCATTGGCGTCTTCCAGTTGGCGTTACCGATAAGCAGATGCGTCGGAAGACCGACCGGTCTCGACCCGATGTTGCCGATCGCGCTCGATGCCGCGACCTTCGGGTCGAGCAGCATGCCCCCGGCGACGATATCGAGCCGTGGAGTGACGCTCCCGGAGACGGAAAATTCGGCGCCCTTGCTCTGAACCGTCCCGACCTGTCGGTAGACGTTGGCAGAATCGAACCCGAAGTAAGGCTTGGTGAGCTCGAAGATTCCGGCGACCGCCCTGATGCTGTTCGTGATGTTGAAGCGGATTCCCGCATCCTTCTGCTGAGTGAGGATGGCCGGCAGCGGCTGCTTGCGGTTGGCAGCGCTGTCGGGCGCAGTGCCGCTCTCCTCCAGCCCGCGCGCATAACCCGCATAGACGATGATCGACGTCGTCACGTTCGCCGCCGCCGTGGCATTGTAGAGCAGTGGACTGGAA
>DASSIU010000087.1:0-7937 GCA_035691585.1 Sphingomicrobium sp.
TTGACGGTCAAGCGATCGATCCAGCTGAGGACCTCGAACGTCATGCGCCTTCGGGCCGCCTACGCGGCGCAGTCCGAGCTGCTGCGCGAGGGAGTCGAGGTCTCGGGGACGAACGTCAGCTACACGTTCACGAAACTGAACTCGCTGAAGCCGCAGATGATCGCCGAGGCAACCCGGAACGCCCGTCAAAGCGCCGAACAGTTCGCGCTCGACAGCCGCACGCATGTCGGTGGCATCAAGACCGCCAGCCAAGGCTATTTTTCGATCGGGGCCCGCGACGGCGAGGATTGCGACGATTGTGGTTCGTCCGGTGGAAGCACGCCTTTCCAGAAGGTCCGCGTGGTGACGACGATCGACTACGACCTGGGCTGAGCGGGCGCCTCGGCCTTCACCGTCGGCGTGACTCCCAGCATCTCGACGGCCTTGGCGGCGGCCCTGCCGACCGGACCGTTGGGGTCGCCGGCGGCGGCACGCATCCAGTAGCTGCGGGCCGAATCGTCGTCGCCGGTGAAGTCGGCGACATGGCCGGCTTCGAACAGGATGGTCGGGTCGGAGGGGGCGAGCTTCAGCGCCTTGTCGATTGCGGACCTGGCGGTGATCGGGTCGCGTTCGCGCATCGCGAGAGAAGCCGAGAAATACCAGTAGAACGGGTCGCCGGAGATGGTCGCGGCCGCTTCGTTGAGCTTGGCGCGAGCCGTGGCGAGGTCGTTCTCGGCTTCGGCGGCTCGAGCGCGGTCGAGCAGCGCTTCGCCGCGCTGTTCCGCCTCCAGGCCGGGAAGCGCCAGTGCCTTGTCGAGATCGGCCGCTGCCCTGGCGGGCTGGCTGGCCGCGATCCACAAATTCCCCGCGGCGGCATACATGCGCGCGGTTCTAGGATCTTTCTCCGACGATGCCTTGGCGGCTTCCTCGAAGCCCTGGGCGGCCGCAGGATTGTTCCCCGACTTTTGCGCCTCGAGCGCGCGGCAGACCAGCGCATCGGGAGTGACGAGGTCGGGGCAGGCGACCCCGGCCGGTGCAACCATTCCATGACCTGTCGGGCCGGTGATCATCGGATTCGGCGCAGCCGGGTGAGCGACGGCGGCAGCAGCGGCGACGAGGAAGGAAATCAAAGGGCGGGCTCCAGCAAGGCAGCGACGGTCCGCAGGATCGCCTCGATCTCATGCGGCTCCGACAGCCGGTGACCGCCGCCCTTGAGGACATTCAGCTGGACATCGCCTGAACGAAGCGCGCGCAAGGTGCGGAAGGCGACGTCGAGGGGAACCTCCGTATCGCACTCGCCGTGGAGCAGCCGCACCGGGCAATCCACCGCGATCTCGCCCCCCAGCAGCAGCATCGTCTGGCCGGACTCCCAGAAGGCCCGTGTCATCCGGCCTTCGTCCGTCAGTTGCGCCGCCTGCTCGGGGGTGAATCCCCAGTCGGTGAAGTCGGGCGCGGCGGCGATTCCGACCAGCGCCCTGATCCGATCCGGTCGCAGGAGCGCGAGGTGAAGCGCGATCCAGCCGCCCATCGACGAGCCGACAATCATCAGCGGCCCTTCGGTGAGCTGGTCGACCGCCGCGAGCGTCTCCTCGAGCCACAGGGTGAGTGTCCCGTCCTCGAACCGCCCGCCGCTCGAGCCAGTACCCGAATAGTCGAGCCGGAGCAGGGCCAGCCCCCGCCGCTCAGCGAACGCATCCAGCGCCGACGCCTTGGTGCCCTCCATGTCAGACGCATAGCCCGGCAGAAAGACCAGCGTGGGACTGCGACCTTCGCGCAGCCGATAGGCAATTTGGCGTGATTCAACGCTTAAATGGCGAAGGCCGGTCATGGGGCCGCTATACATCGACGCGCCCAAGTCAGTAGAGCCGCCCGATGCCGACGATCATCTCGCACGCCGCGGTGCCGCTGGCGCTCGGCATTGGTCTTGGTGAAAAGCGAATTCCCCGCGCGTTGCTCGCCGCCGGCGTCGCCGCCTCCATGTTGCCCGACGCCGACGTCATCCTGTTCCGGTTCGGGGCGACCTACGACACTCCCTGGGCACATCGGGGCTTCAGCCATTCGCTGACCTTCGCCATCCTGCTTGCCGCCCTCGCCGCGCTGATCCTCAGGCGGTGGTCGCCGCCGTTGCTCGCCTTCGCGTTCGTCGCGGTCTCTGCGGCGTCGCACGGACTGCTCGACATGCTGACCAATGGCGGCCACGGCATCGCCATCCTGTGGCCCTTCACCAACGATCGGTATTTCTTCGACTGGCGGCCGATCCGCGTCGCGCCATTGGCGCTGAGCCGCTTTCCGCCCAGAGCCGCTGCGATTGTCAGAACCGAATTTCTTTGGATCTGGGTGCCGGCGATCATCGTTGCGCTGGGGCTGCGCTTTTGGCGCCGACGACAAGGAGTTTCGACATGAAGACCCGCAAACTCGGTGACAGCGACCTCCATGTCTCCGAAATCTCGCTCGGTTCCTGGCTGACCTATGGAGTGGGTGTCGAGGCGGACAAGGCCCGCGCCTGCCTCGACGAGGCTTTCAACCAGGGCATCAACTTCATCGACACGGCGAACATCTACGGGCGGGGTGCGGCCGAGACGTTCCTGGGAGACGCGCTGCAGGGGCGACCGCGCGATTCCTACGTCCTCGCGACAAAGCTATATTTCCCGATGACCGCGACGGATCGAGGCCTATCACGGGAGCAGATCGACAAGCAGCTCACGGATTCGCTGCGCAGGCTCAGGACCGATTACATCGATCTCTACCAGTGCCACCGCTATGATTGGGACACGCCGCTCGAGGAAACGATGGACGGGCTGACCCGTGCAGTCGACAGCGGCAAGGTCCGCGCCATCGGCTTTTCGGAATGGCCGGCCGAGCGAATCGGGGCTGCGATCGACCTCGCTGGGTCGGGCCGCGTCGCGAAGTTCGTGTCGAGCCAGCCGCAATATTCGCTGCTGTGGCGCGAGCCGGAGGACGAGGTGATTCCGCTTTGCGCTGCCAATGGCATCTCCCAGATCGTCTGGTCGCCGCTCGGCCAGGGCGTGCTGAGCGGGAAATATGATCCGGCCAAGCCGCCCCCGAAGGATTCGCGCGCGGCGAGCGCGGAGATGGGCGGGTTCATCGATCGCCTGATGCAGCCACAGCTGCTGCGCGCCGTTCAGCAGTTGAAGCCAATCGCGGCCGAGGCCGGGCTCACCCTGCCGCAGTTCTCGCTCGCCTGGGTACTGCGCGAGCCGAATGTCGCGAGCGCGATCATCGGTGCATCGCGACCCGAACAGGTGCGCGAGAATGCAGCGGCCTCGGGGGTGGTCGTCGACACCCAGTTGTTCCTCCGCGCGGAGGCAATTCTCGACGAGGCCCTGTCCCACGCTGAGACGGCCTGACGAACGCTTCGCCGCCACCCGCCTGCTTCTCGCCGTTAACCGGTGAACTCCTTGTAATCTAACGAACCCTCGAACTTCCGGGGCGTTTCGCGTGTGAGGTTCTTGGGGAAATGCAGAGGAGGTTAGCATGTACGGCAGAGTGATCCTGTGCGCGCTCGCAAGCGCGGCGATGATTTCGACGGCGGCCGTTGCCCAGCACGGCGGCGGCGGCGGTGGAGGCGGCGGTCATGGCGGTGCTCCCGGCGGCGTAGGCGGAATGGGCAATGCAGGTGGAATGGGCGGGCCGGGTGGTTTCGGTCACGACGGCATGGGCGGCATGGGCGGCATGGGCTCGTCGATGAGCAGCGAGGGGCGGATGAATAGCCAGGGGTTGGAGCACGCTTCGCCCACTGGAATCGAACATGCCAATTCGAACAGCGTGCTCTCGGGCTCGGGTAACACCAATACTTCGGGCAATTTGGACCGGATGTTCCCGGGGACGCGCACGACCACGACAATCTCGGCGGGCACGCTCGCCGGCCTGACCACGGGCATGACCTTGATGTCCAACGGCACGGCGGTCGGAACCGTCCAGCAGATCCGAACCTCCGGAAACGGCTCGGTCGCGGTGGTCATCGTCAAGGGCACCAACGGCGGGCTCTTCGCGGTTCCGGCAAGCAAGCTGATGCTGAGTGGCGGAATCCTCTCCACCACGGCCAGGTTCGCCGGCATCAACTCGTCCACCAACATGATGTCCAGCAACCAGGGGCGGATCAATAGCCAGGGCCTCTTCCATGCGTCGCCGACCGGGATCGCACATGCCAACTCGCATAGCGTGCTCGCCGGGCGTGCCGTGGTGAGCGGGTCGCTTGCCGGCCTGACCACCGGCGAGACCGTGAACACCAGCAGCGGGACGACGCTCGGGAAGGTCAGCCAGATCATCACCGGCGCCGCCGGTTCAGTGCGGCTGGTGCTGGTCACCTCCTCGACCGGCCGCGTCCTGCGCCTTTCGCCCTCGACGCTCAGCGTCTCGGGCGGCGTGGTGACCACGACCCAGGCGATGGCCAGCCGCTAACGCATTGATGAAGGGCTCAGCCTGCGAACTTGGCGGCTGAGCCCCTCGTCGACGATTCAGATCGCCTTGGAGCTGCGGCGCGAAGGCGACACGAAAATGTCCTCGATCGGCGCACCGAACAGTTCCGCGATGCGGAAGGCGAGGGGCAGCGACGGGTCATACTTTCCAGTCTCGATCGCATTGACGCTCTGGCGCGAAACCTCGATCCGCTCGGCCAAATCCTGCTGGCTCCAGTTGCGTTCGGCGCGGAGGATGCGCAGGCGGTTTTCCATCAGCAGCCGCCGTCGCCGAGCGTGAGCTTGTTGACGAGCCCGCCAAGCCCGAGCCCGGCGAACCACAGAACGATCAGCCAATAGCCGTCGGCGTGACCGACCAGGCCGAAATTGTCGAGGAACCCCCAGGCGGTCGCGAAGCTCAGCGTGAGGCCGCTGGCCCACAGGATCTGGCGGACCATCAGCATCCGGACATATTCGTCCTGCTCCTCGACCAGGTAGCGGCCGATCGCGCCGAAAATGCCGATGATCGGCAGCGCGGGGAGCACGGCCACGACGTAGGATACGGAATGGGGCACCAACTGGTGCTTGAACCCGTAGACGGCGGGCAGGAGGAACGCGCAATAGAGCAGGCTCAGCCAGATGACGCGCACATTGTAGCGCTTCCAGGCAGGAGTACGAACCATGTCAAGCTTCCTTGTTCAGGTGACAAGGATGCTTTACTCCAACTCGAACTATGATGTCAAGCGAGCTTTACGGAAGGGGCTCGCTTCAGGCGGATCGAAGGCCTTCTACCTCGCATGATTCGACGCTCGACCAGTGCATGCATTGCCCAACCGACCGCTACCGCCAGCGCCAGTCGCACCGGCCATGCAAAGCTTAGCCCATACGCAACCAGCGGGTGGAACAGATAGATCGAATAAGACGCGTCACCGATGGCCACCGGAAGGTCGAACCCGCGGCGCTCGAACAAAGGCTCGAGCGACAGCGCTCCCCACACCATCAGCGCTGCGGGGCATCCCCATGCCATCGCGCGCGAAAGCGCCCAATTGGCTCCAAGCGATGCTTCGACGTCGCCAATGCCTGGTGAGCTGATCGCGAACAGCGCGAACCCCGCCGGGATCAGCAGACCGAACGATGCCTTTCGCGGCAAGTTTGCGATCACCACTCCCATCAAGAACTCGATGGCCATCGGGCTTCCGATGAAATGCAGCAGCGGGCTTCTCGTTGTCAGCGCACCAATCAGGAAGAGGGCATAGAGGGCAAGCGGAACGGCCGGCCGGGTGGCGATCGCGGTGGCCATTCCGAAATAGAAGAGAAGCTCGAAGCTAAGCGTCCAGCCGACCTTGAGGACCGGGACATAATAGCCGCCCGTGTAGATCGGCCATAGCGTCAAGCTGGAGGCAACGAAGGTGCCGCCGCGCGGGACCATGAATAGCCAGGGCAGAACGGCGATCCACCACAACGGATAGATGCGCCAGAAGCGGTCGCGCAGGAACTCGCTCGCGCTCCGCTCCTTCGCGACATTGGCCATGATGAAGCCGGAGATCACGAAGAACAGGTCGACGCCTGCCGCGCCGTAGCCCGCGTTGCCGACCGGCGCATGCGCGTCCGGAACAGCATGCAGAACCACCACCGCGCAGGCGGCAACGGCTCGGAGCACCTGGATCGAGCGGAGCTTCTGCACCGCGCCGAAATAAACAGATGAGTTTAACGAAGTATATTAGCGCCCGCGTGGCTTCCTGCAGATATCGAACAACGCGTCGGCCTGGTCGCGGCTGAGCGCTGGCTGGTAATGGACGTGGGGATCGAAGCTGGCGGCGAAGCGCTCGGCGCGTTTGCCGCTCAAGGGATGGCTCTGGAGGAACTCGGCGCTGTAGGCGGGCGCTTCCTTCTGCAGGCGCTGGAACAGCGCGGCGGTCGGCATTGGCGAGATGTCGGCGCGCTTCAGCATCTCGATCGCGTCGCCGTCGGCCTGGGCTTCGTTGGCGCGGGTGTAGCTCAGCGCCACCAGCTGCTCGGCGTTGGCCCCCAGATTGCCGGCGAACAGCCGAATCACTGCGCCGATGCCGAGCTCGCGGATCAGCGCCTCGGTGACGTGACGGCGCCGGACATGCGCGACTTCATGCGCGAGCACGCCCGCGAGCGCGTCCGAATCGGTCTCGGTGATCGCTGGCCTGAACACGACGATGTAACCGCCCGGCAAAGCGGCGGCGTTGAACACCGGCGCATCGAGCGCGGCGACCTTGATTCCATTGGGGCCGCTCGTCGCACCGGGCGCGACCCGCTCGACCAGCGCTTCGAGCGCGCGCTGGCCCTTCTGATCGCGGCACCTGAGGTCTCCGAAGTCACCGACGATCGCTCCACCGACGTTGCGCTCCCAGCTCATCGGCACATGCGGCGCGACCCAGTGCGGCGCGACATAGCCGACCGCCACCACGGAGGCAGTGAGGAGGCCGCCGACGACCAGTGCGGGGACGAGGCCAATGCGATCGATCCACCGTCCGTAGCGTTCGCCCTTGCCGAGCAGCGCCTGGACCTGCGGAGCCGCCGCCGACGGCAGAACCAGCCGCCACCCGGGGACGGCCTTATGTCCCAGGCGCAGGGTGCCCTGGTCGCCTTCGATGCGCTTCAGCTGTGTCGCCTCGACCTCGTCGGACCAGCCGCTCGGCCGCGACAGTCTGAGACCCGCCGCTCCGAACTCCACCTGGACGTCGTGCGCGTGCCCGGTCGTCCCGTCGTAAAGCCGGCCTTCGGTCAATTCAGATGGCGCCGACATCGAAGGCGTCGGCGAAGCCTTCGGCCTCGCGCGGCGCGTGGGTGGTCGATTGCGTCAGCTCGGCGAGGTCGATCGTGCCGTAGATGTGCAGGTGCCGGACCATGAACGCCCAGTTGCGATAGCCCCAATAGGTGATTCCGAAGCCGAGCGTGACCATGGCCAGCGCGAGGTTGCCGAGGAACAGCCCCAGCCATTGCAAGGTGGTTGCGTCGAATTCAAAAGTGAGGTCGCCCAGCGATGTCGCGGCCGCAGCCTGGCGGTAATAGGCCGCGTACCAATTGAGCGTCATCAGCGGGATCGCGAGGTAAACCAGCAGGATGCCGGAAAAGACGACAAATGAAACGGTGGCGCGCGGCACGCCGGCGGATGCGAGGCCTGCCAACGCAGCAATTAGCGACCAGAGAATGAGAGCGCCGAACGGAACCAGGTAAACTAGCGCCCAACGCAAGCCGAGTCCTTCGGCCTCAAGATTCGCATCGAATTCCAGCGGGCCGAAGCTCATCGCGTTCCAGCGCGCGTTCCACAGCCGCACCGCCTGCCACGGCCAAGCGATCCACATCGTTATTGCCGCCAGGAGAATCCGGCCGAGATACTCGCCGCCATAGTACCAGCCTGGATTGTCACTGCCACCACGGATCCCGTGCCAGTAGGTCCGCGACAGCCGATAGCGGAGCGCCCGGAAGCGCGCGAAGCCGCCGAGGTAGATCAGCGCGATGTAGAACAGGGTGAAGATGCCGAAGGCCGCCTCGGCCTTGCCGTGCGCG
>DASSIU010000088.1:0-6354 GCA_035691585.1 Sphingomicrobium sp.
GCGATCATGGACGCGCAGGACTCCGTCAACCTCTTCATCTCCGAAGGCGCCGGGGTCAGCGAGATCGTCGCGGCAATGGCGGCGGCGGGGGAGGACGTACCGCGCGACCCGTTCGGTCACGTCCAGCTCGACAAGATCAACCCGGGCCAGTGGTTCGCCAGGCAGTTCGCGGCCGAGCTCGGCGCGGACAAGGTCCTGGTCCAGAAAAGCGGCTACTTCTCCCGATCGGCGGCCGCGAACCCCGCCGATCTGGGCCTGATCAGGCAATGCACGACCTATGCCGTCGACGCCGCGCTTCGAGGCGAGTCCGGGGTGGTCGGCCAGGATGAGGAGCGTGGCGGCGAGCTTCGGGCGATCGAGTTCGAACGGATCGCCGGCGGGAAGGCGTTCGACGTTTCCGCGCCGTGGTTCACCGGCCTGCTGCAGGAGATCGGCCAGGCCTGAAGTGGACCGCCTGGCGCATATCCACAGAATATCACGTTCCGAGGCGCCGCCGGCCCTAGACCGGCGAATCCGCGCCACTTACGTCTCTGGCATGGAGATCACCGTTCGTCCGCTCCGCCCCGGGGATCGCGAAGAATGGGAGCCGCTATGGGACGGGTACAACCGCTTCTACGAGCGGCCCGACTTTCCGGGCGAGATCACGCAGGTCAGCTGGCAGCGTTTCCTCAATCCCGATGAGCCGATGTTCGCGGCGGTCGCCGAACTCGACGGCAGGATCGTGGGACTGGTCCATTATCTCTACCATCGGAGCACCACCGCGATCGAAAACGTCTGCTACCTGCAGGACCTCTTTACCGCCCCCGAGGCGCGGGGTCGCGGAGTCGCCCGCGCCCTCATCGAATACGTCTATGCCGAGGCCGCAAAGGCGGGTTCGCGGCGCGTCTATTGGCAGACTCACGAGTCCAACCCGGCGCGCAAGCTCTACGACCGGCTGGCGACGCTGACTCCGTTCCGCCGCTATGCGCGAGAAATCGGGTGACCGGCACCCCCTTCGCCATCGATCGATCGGTGAGCGGGCATCCGTGGCGGTGGCGGAGGCCGCCCGACGACAGCCTTGGCATGGACGCGTTGGTCGACGAGCTGCTTCTCGCCCGGGGCGTCGAGCGAGAGGACCTGCCGAGACACCGCGATCCGCGAATCCGCGACTTCCTGCCCGACCCGAGCTGCTTCCGGGACATGGACAAGGGCGCTAAGCGGCTGGCCGACGCGGTGCAGCGGGGGGAGACAATCGCGATCTTCGGCGATTACGATGTCGACGGGGCGACCAGTGCCGCGCTTCTCGTGCTGCTGCTGCGGCGGGTCGGCGCGGAGCCGATGGTCTATATCCCAGACCGGCTGATGGAAGGCTACGGTCCCTCCGGCAAAGCCCTGGTGGAGCTGAAGGCGAAGGGGGCGAGCGTCGCCGTCTGCGTCGACTGCGGAGCCCAGGCATTCGAAGCGCTGGAGGAAGCCAGCGCGGCCGGTCTCGACGTCATTGTCGTCGACCATCACCAGTGCGCCAGCCTGCTTCCGCTCGCCCACGCCCTCATAAATCCGAACCGGCTCGACGAGAGCGAGGACGGCGCGGCGCACGGCCACCTCGCAGCGGTTGGAATGGCATTCCTGCTGGGGGTCGCGCTACTCCGCGAGTTGAGGGGTCGAGGATTCTTCGAGGCGCTGGCCGAGCCCAAAATCCTCGACCTTCTCGACCTCGTCGCCCTCGGCACGGTCGCCGATGTCGCTCGACTGAAAACACTCAACCGGGCTTTCGTCACCCAGGGCCTGAGGGTGATGACCGCGCGCGGGAACGTCGGGCTGGCGGCTCTGGCGGAGGCGGCGAGGCTGGTGAAGCCGCCCAGCTGCCGCGACCTCGGTTTCGCGCTTGGGCCAAGGATCAACGCCGGCGGGCGGGTCGGCAAATCCGACCTTGGGGTGCGCCTCCTCACCTGCACCGACCCGGAGGAAGCGAGAACGCTGGCAGGCGAGCTCGACCGGCTGAACGAGGAGCGCCGGGCGATCGAGATTCTCGTGTGCGAGCAAGCCGAAGCAATGGCCGCGGAGCAAGCCAACTCGGCCGTCATCACCGTGATGAGCGGCGGCTGGCACCAGGGCGTGATCGGGATCGTCGCCGGTCGCATCAAGGAGCGGTTCGGCCGTCCGGCGATCGTCATCGCCGAGACAGAGGACGGCACCGGCAAGGGCTCAGGGCGATCGATCTCCGGAGTCGACCTCGGCGCGGCCGTGCTCGCCGCCAAGGACAGCGGCCTGCTGGTCGCCGGCGGCGGCCATGCGATGGCTGCGGGTCTCACGCTCCCGCCCGGCGGTTTCGAGGCGTTCAGCGCATTCATCAACGAGCGGCTGGCGAATGATGTCGAGAAGGCGCGAGGCGAGCGGGCGCTGCTACTCGACGCGTTGCTCGCGCCAGGCGGTGTCGCCGGCGCCCTCTGCGACGCGCTCGATGCCGCCGGGCCCTACGGCGCCGGCTGGCCGAGTCCCCACGTCGCGGCAGGCCCGGTGCGGCTGCTACGCGCCGGAATTGTCGGCGACGGCCACGTCCGCGGCCTCGGTTGCGGGGACGACGGCAAGACCTTCAAGTGGATCGCGTTCCGAAGCGCTTCCACCCCGCTCGGCCAGGCGCTGTTGTCGTCGCCCGGCGACCAGCGCTGGTGGCTCGCGGGGACGATCAGGCGCGACGAGTGGAACGGCGGAAATGCCGCCGAGATGCACGTCGAGGACGCCGCCCTTGCTTGACGCCCCCCGGGGCCTCGCCTAACCGCCGGGCCGCCGGTCAGGCCCCATCGTCTAGCGGTCTAGGACGTCGCCCTTTCACGGCGAAAACACGGGTTCGAGTCCCGTTGGGGTCACCAGAGTCGAGGTGAAGCGAGCTCATGAAGCGCATCGCCATTGCCGTTGCCGTGAGCTTGCTCACCGCTGCGTGCAATCGTGGTGTGCTCGATCCGGTGGGGCCGATCGGCGCCCAGGAAAAGCAGCTCCTCATCAACTCCACGGCGATCATGCTGGCGATCATTATCCCGACGATGATCGCGACGATCGCGGTCGCTTTCTGGTTCCGGCGCGGCAACACGAAGGCCGAGTATCGCCCCGACTGGGAATATTCGGGCGCGATCGAGATGGTGGTCTGGGCGATTCCGGCGCTGACGGTCATGCTGCTGGGGGGCATCGCCTGGATCGGCAGCCATGACCTCGACCCGGGCAAGCCGCTTCCGTCGCGCGGGCCGGCGCTGAGGGTCGACGTCGTCTCGCTCGACTGGAAATGGCTGTTCATCTACCCAGACCAGGGTGTCGCCACCGTCAACCAGCTGGTCGTTCCGGCAGGCACTCCCGTGAGCTTCCGGCTCACCTCCGCGACCGTATGGAACAGCTTCTTCGTCCCGCAAATGGGAACGATGATCTACACCATGCCGCGGATGGCGACGCGCCTGAATCTCCAGGCAGACAAGCCCGGAGTCTATAACGGGCTATCGTCGCACTTCAGCGGCGACGGCTTCGCGGGAATGCAGTTCAAGGTCCAGGCACTCCCGCCGGATCAGTTCGCGATGTGGGCCCAGGGCGCGCATGCCTCGGCGCTCAAGCTGGACGGCGCTGGCTATGCCGAGCTTTCGAAGCCCAGCAGCTACGTGAAGCCCATAACCTACGGCGCGGTCGCTCCGGGACTGTTCGACGCGATTGTCGCGAACCGGGTGCCCGCCAATCCGGTACCGCCGCCGGAACACAACAAGCCTGTCAACGGATCCCGGCCATGACTCTCTTCGGAAGGCTCACCTGGGACGCGATCCCCTTCAACCAGCCGATCCCGCTGATCACGTCGCTGGTCGTGCTGGCGGTGATCGCCGCGATCGCCATCTGGATCACGCGCAACCATTGGTGGAACTACCTCTGGCACGAATATATCACGTCCACCGACCACAAGCGCATCGGCATCATGTACATCGTGCTCGCGCTCGTGATGCTGGTTCGCGGGTTCGCCGACGCGATCATGATGCGCGCCCAGCAGTCGCTCGCGATCGGCGCCTCGCAAGGCTACCTGCCGCCCGAGCATTACGACCAGATTTTCTCCGCGCACGGCACGATCATGATCTTCTTCGTCGCCATGCCGTTCGTGATCGGATTCATGAACTTCGTCGTGCCGCTGCAGCTTGGGGTTCGCGACGTGGCGTTCCCGACGATGAACAATGTGAGCTTCTGGCTGACGGCGTCCGGCATGCTGCTCGTCAACCTCAGCCTTTTCATCGGCGAGTTTGCGCGCACCGGCTGGCTCGCTTTTCCGCCGCTTAGCGAGAAGGCATTCTCGCCCGGGGTCGGCGTCGATTACTACCTCGTGGCGCTGCAGATCTCCGGCGTCGGAACGGTGCTGACCGGCGTGAACTTCGTCACCACCATCCTCAAGATCCGCGCCCCGGGCATGAGCTATTTGCGGATGCCCGTGTTCTGCTGGACCGCGCTCGCCTCGAACTTGCTGATCATCGCCGCCTTTCCCGTTCTCACCGTCACCTTGGCGCTGCTGATGCTCGACCGTTACCTCGGGTTCCATTTCTTCACGAATGACGGCGGCGGCAACTCGATGCTGTACATGAACCTCATCTGGGTCTGGGGGCATCCGGAGGTTTACATCCTGGTCTTGCCCGCATTCGGGATTTATTCTGAGGTGGTCTCGACCTTCTCGGGCAAGCCGCTGTTCGGCTACCGCTCCATGGTCTTCGCGACCCTCGCGATCTGCATCATCTCCTTCTGCGTCTGGCTGCACCACTTCTTCACCATGGGAGCGGGGGCGGACGTCAACGCCATTTTCGGCATCGCCAGCATGATCATCGCCGTTCCGACGGGAGTGAAGATCTTCAACTGGCTGTTCACGATGTACGGCGGCAGAGTCCGGTTCAACGTGCCGATGTACTGGACGATCGGCTTCATGCTGACCTTCGTCATCGGCGGCCTGACGGGCGTGCTGCTGGCGATCCCGCCGGTCGACTTCATCGTCCACAACAGCCTGTTCCTAATCGCCCACTTCCACCAGGTGATCATCGGCGGCGTCGTCTTCGCAATCATGGCCGGTTACACTTACTGGTTCCCCAAGGCGTTCGGCTTCACGCTCGATGAGCGGCTCGGCAAGGCTGTCTTCTGGTGCTGGTTCATCGGCTTCCATCTCGCCTTCATGCCGCTCTACGTGCTGGGCTTCTGGGGTGCGACGAGGCGGATGCAGCACATCCCCGATGCCAGCTGGGCGCCGTGGCTGAACGTTGCATTCGTAGGCGCCGCGATCATCGGGTTCGGGATCGCGCTCACGGTCGTGCAGCTCCTCTATTCGATCAAGACGCGCGACCAGCGCCGCGACGTCAGCGGTGACCCGTGGGACGGCCGGACGCTCGAATGGCTGACCCTGTCACCCCCGCCGCACTACAATTTCGCGGTGCTTCCCGATGTTCACGGGGAAGAAGCTTATTGGACTCGCAAGCAGACCGCGATCAAGGAGGAGAGGCTGATCGACGAACCCGATTACCAGCCGATCGAAATGCCGGTCGACACGCCAACCGGCGTCATCGTCGCCTTCTTCGCTTCGGTCTGCGGCTTTGCGGTCATCTGGTACATCTGGTGGCTGGCGATCCTCGGCCTGGTCGGCGCCTTCGCAATCTTCGTCTGGTATGCATGGCGTGACGAGCACGAGCACATCATTCCCGTCGAGGAAGTTCGGGCCAACGCGCGCGAACGGCGCCGCATTCGCATGGAACACCTCCACACCGTGAGCCAGTCGACGTGATGGCGGCAACCGAAGCGCCGGCCGTCGGCCTCACTCACCAGAGCTCGGAAGATACGGGCCTCGGCCAGCGCGGGCCCGCGTCGAAGAGCATCGTCGTCCCCTACGGCTTCTGGTTGTTCGTCCTCTCGGACATGGTGCTTTTCTCGGCACTGTTCGCGACCTACGCGAGCCTCGTCCACGCGACCGACGGCGGACCGGTCACCAACCAGGTGTTCCACCGCGACCTGGTTGCGGTCGAGACGATCGCTCTGCTGGTATCGAGCTTCGTCTGCGGCCTGGCGATGATCACCGCCAAGCGCTCGAACATGCTGTGGACGCAGGTCTGGCTGCTGGTTACCGCCCTGCTCGGCCTCGTCTTCCTCTACATCGAAATCAGCGAGTTCGTCGGCATGGCGGCGATCGGCGCAGCCCCGCAGCGGAGCGCCTTCCTGTCGGCCTTCTTCACCTTGGTCGGCTGCCACGGCCTCCACGTCACCTGCGGGCTCCTGTGGATCGGGACGATGATGGCGCAGATCTGGGCCAAGGGGTTCCAGCCGCACATCATGCGCCGCCTGCTGTGCCTCAGCGTCTTCTGGCACGCGCTCGACATCATCTGGGTC
>DASSIU010000089.1:0-6806 GCA_035691585.1 Sphingomicrobium sp.
CCGCGGCGGCCGCCGAACCGCGTCCGCTGCTGCTTGCCGAAACGGCCTTTGCGGGTGCCGGGCTTGCCCTCGGTCGAATGGCCGCGCGGGCGTGGGGCGACGCGGTCGAAATCGGGGATTCCGAGGTCGTCTTCCTCGAGCCGGCGGATCTCGTCCCGGAGGCGCGCGGCTTCCTCGAACTCGAGGTCGGCGGCCGCCTTGCGCATCCGTTCCTCGAGGTCGCCGATATAAGCCTTGAGATTGTGTCCGACGAGGTGCGGGCGCTCCTCGTCACCGGTGTCGACGACCACGCCATCGCGCTGGGTGACGTCGGCGAGAAGGTCATGGATCTGGCGCTTGATGCTCTCCGGGGTGATGCCGTGCGCGGCGTTATACTCGAGCTGCTTCTCGCGGCGGCGGCCGGTTTCGGCGAGCGCCCGCTCCATCGAGCCGGTGACCGTGTCCGCATAGAGAATCACCCGGCCGTCGACGTTGCGCGCGGCGCGGCCGATGGTCTGGATCAGCGAGGTCTCTGAGCGGAGGAAACCCTCCTTGTCGGCGTCGAGGATCGCGACCAGCCCGCATTCGGGGATGTCGAGCCCCTCGCGCAGCAGGTTGATCCCGACCAGCACGTCATAGACCCCGAGGCGCAGTTCGCGGATCAGCTCGATTCGCTCGAGCGTCTCGACGTCCGAGTGCATGTAGCGGACCTTGAGACCCGCCTCGTGCAAATACTCCGTCAAATCCTCGGCCATGCGCTTGGTGAGCGTGGTGACGAGCGTCCGGTAACCCTTCTTCGCTGTCAGCTTCGCCTCGTTGACGAGGTCATCGACCTGGTCCTCGACCGGCTTGATCTCGACCGGGGGGTCGATGAGGCCGGTGGGGCGGATCACCTGCTCGGAGAACACGCCGCCGGTCTCGTTCATTTCCCACGGACCCGGGGTCGCCGAGACGAAGGTCGTCTGCGGCCGCATCGCGTCCCATTCGTTGAATCTGAGCGGCCGGTTGTCGATGCAGCTCGGCAGTCGGAAGCCATACTCCGCCAGCGTGATTTTCCGCCGGTGGTCGCCGCGCGCCATCGCCCCAATCTGCGGCACCGTCTGGTGGCTTTCGTCGATGAACAGCAGCGCATTGTCGGGGAGATATTCGAAAAGCGTTGGCGGCGGCTCGCCGGGAAGCCGGCCGGTGAGGAAACGCGAGTAATTCTCGATTCCGGCACAGGAGCCGGTCGCGGCTATCATCTCGAGATCGAAATTGGTCCGCTGCTCGAGCCGTTGCGCCTCGAGCAGCCTCCCTTCCCCGGTCAGTTCCTTCAGCCGCTCGGCAAGCTCGTGCTTGATCGCTTCCATCGCCTGCTTGAGCGTCGGACCGGGCGTCACATAGTGCGAGTTCGCATAGACCTTGATGCTGTCGAGGCTGGCAATGGTCTTGCCGGTCAGGGGGTCGAACTCGCTGATGTCCTCGATCTCGTCGCCGAAGAAGCTGACGCGCCACGCCATGTCCTCATAGTGCGACGGGAAGATCTCGAGGCTGTCGCCGCGCACCCGGAAATTGCCCCGAGCGAAGGCCTGATCATTGCGCTTGTACTGGAGCGCGACGAGCTTGCGGATGACTTCGCGCTGGTCGTCGACCGCCCCCTTCTTGAGGCTGAAGGTCATCGCCGAATAGGTCTCGACCGAACCGATGCCATAGAGGCAGGAGACCGACGCGACGATGATGACGTCGTCGCGCTCAAGCAGCGACCGGGTCGCCGAGTGGCGCATGCGGTCGATCGCCTCGTTCACGCTCGACTCCTTCTCGATGTAGGTGTCGGTGCGCGGGACGTACGCCTCTGGCTGGTAGTAATCGTAGTAGCTGACGAAATACTCGACCGCGTTGTCCGGAAAGAAGCTCTTGAACTCGCCGTAAAGCTGGGCGGCGAGGATCTTGTTCGGGGCGATCACCAGCGCCGGCCGCTGCAGGGTCTCGATCACCTTGGCCATGGTGAAGGTCTTGCCCGAGCCGGTGACCCCGAGCAGCACCTGGCTCGCTTCCCCGTTCTCGCTGATGCCTTCGACCAATTCGCGGATCGCGGTCGGCTGGTCACCCGCCGGCTGGTAGTCGGCGACGAGCTTGAACAGCTTTCCGCCCTCGGCCTTGTCCGGCCGCGCGGGCTTGTGGGGGACGAAGGTCTCGGCGGTTTCCGGCTCTGCCAGTGAAGTGCGGATCTGAATGGCCATCGCGGCCTATATGGTGCGGCCGCGGCAATCGTAACAGCCTGTTAAGCGCCCCGGTTTACCCTCCGCGCAGACGTACACGGGGTAATGGCATGACCTTCGATCCATCAGCCAGGCGGAGCTCATTCGGCAAACGCAAGCCGGTCGACGCGCAGCAGTTGCGCGGTCTGCGATCGGAAGTGTGGTCCAGCGGTTCGGTCTCTTCCGCGGAGGCGGAGAAGCTGTTCGAGATGAACCGCACCGCCGCGCCGACGGCGGACTGGACCGACTTCTTCGTCGAAGCGATCTGTGAGTTCCTGCTCTCGCAGGGCGAGCCTCGCGGTTATGTGACTGAAGACGAAGCGACTTGGCTGTTGCGGCACATCAACCGCGACGGAAAGATCGAGACTGGCGCCGAGCTCGAGCTGATCGTGAAGCTGCTCGAGCGCGCCGAATATGCGCCCGCGACGCTGCGGCGCTTTGCGCTCAAGGCGCTCGAGCAGACCGTTGTCACCGGCAAGGGTCCGACCCGGTCGGGCAGGGCCAAGAAAGGATACATCGACGATTCGGAGGTCGCCTTGATTCGGCGCCTGATCTTCGCGCCCGCGGGTGACGGACCGGCGAGCGTCAGCAAGGCCGAGGCCGAGATGCTGTTCCGCCTGAAGGACGCAACCCTGCGCAAGAACAATTCGCCCGAATGGAAGAAGCTGTTCGTCCAGGGCGTCGCCAATCACCTGATGGGCCACCAGAGCTATGTTCCGCCCTCACCCGAAGAGGAACTGAGGTTCGAGGCGCCGTACAAGTCCGATCCCTTTGGCCACATCCTCTCCAAGCTCGGCAACGACCTGCCGAGTGGCCACGAGTTCCGCGATGCCGTCTTTGGCGAGGACGAGGGCAAGGCCAGCGCGCAATTCGAGCGCGAGGTTGCCGCGGATGCCGAGGTGACCTCGGAGGAATCCGACTGGTTGAAGCGCCTGTTCTCCAATGGCGGCGAGGCGCGCGACGAGTATGAGCAAGCACTGCTCGATTTCCTCGCCCAAGAGCGCGGCCGTCCCTTCTAGCGCTTGACCCACGGCAGTTTTATGGTGGCCCGCCAACCAGAGGGGGCTCTGTGCCATGAAACGAGCAGTGTGCGTGATTGCTTCCGTGCTGACGTTAAGCGCGTGCAACAAGGGACCGACCGTCGAGCTTCATAATGCCAGCGGCAACCAGGTCGCGAAGGCCGTGGTTCAGTCCGGGGTGATGAACGGCGACACCATGATCGAGCCAGGGCTGTGGCAGTCGAAAGTGACTGTCCTTGAAATGAACATCCCGGGAATTCCGCCGCAATATGCCGCGAAAATGAAGCAGAGCATGGCCGAGCATCGCAACCAGGCGAGCAGCCACTGCGTGAAGCCGGAAGACGTCAAGAAGCCGAAGGAAGACTTTTTCGGCGCCGACAAGTCGTGCCGCTACGACCATTTCACCATGGGAGGCGGCAAGATCGACGTTCAGATGACCTGCAAGGAAGAAGAATCGACGCAGGTGACCAACATGTCGGGGACCTACACGCCGACGAGCTACTCGATGGACATGTCGAGCAACGGCACCGGCGCCGGACGCGAAAACGGAATGACCATGAGGATGCACGTCGATGCGAACCGGGTCGGACAATGCACCGGCAAGGACAGCGACGGATAGGAAACGGCAGTCCAGGCGTTGGCGGCGCATGGCGCTCGTCACCGTGCTTCTCAATCGCGGCGGAGGTGCCGTCTCGGCAGACCCCAGGATCGCCGACAAGGTTCGCGATGCCCTCCACGCCGCCGGCGTGGGCGCGAAAATCGAGCTGATGTCTGGCGGCGAGTGCGCTGCTCGTTCTCGGGCGGTCGCCGAGCGCGGCGACGAGCTGCTGGTCGTCGGCGGGGGCGACGGAACGGTGAGTGCCGCCGCTTCGGCATTGGTCGGGACCGACACCGCCCTCGGAATCCTGCCGCTCGGCACGCTCAATCATTTTGCCCGCGACCTCGGTATTCCGAACAAACTCGAGGACGCGGCGGAGCTGATCGCGCAACGGAGCGAGCGTCGCGTCGACGTCGGCGAGATGAACGACCGAATCTTCATCAACAACAGCGCGATCGGCCTTTATCCGCTGATGGTCATCGATCGCGATATGCAACGGCGGAAGCTCGGCCGAAGCAAACGGCTTGCGATGATCGTCGCCTCGCTGAGGACACTCGCCCGCTTCAACCATCAGCGCCTGACGCTCACCGTCAACGATGAGAAAGAGCGGGTGGACACGCCGTTGCTGTTCGTCGGCAACAATGATTACCGGATCGACATTGGCGGTCCTGGCCGTCGCGAGAGGGTCGACGCCGGCGAGCTCAGCGTGTTCGTCATGCGCAAGAAGAGCCGGCGCGGACTGATCGCGGCCAGCGTCCGCGCATTGTTCGGCCGCGAGCGCCCCGACGACATGGTCCGAATCGAGGATGTCCAGCGCCTGCGCGTCGCCAGCCATCGCGGACTGCTCGCGGTCTCGCTGGACGGCGAAGTGGTGCGCGCGGCGCCCCCGCTCGACTACAGGATTCGCAGCAAGGCGCTGCGCGTGATTGCCCCCTGAGGGAACCGTAGGGCCGTCCTCCGGGTTCGCGGCACGAGAACAGATGGGGGTGTCATTGGCCACCCGGGCTTATCGAGCTTTTTCGGACATGATGAGGGCGCGTGGCCTGCGCATCGCGGGCATCGTCATCATCCTGCTCGGAATCGGGGCCGCCCTGCTTCCCGCCGGCAAGACGATCCCGTCCGACATGATCGGTGGCCTGCTGATCGCCGCCGGCCTGATCGAACTCGTCGCCGGATCGCTTCGCCGCGAAGCGCGCTCCTTCGCCATGACCGCCGGCGGGATCACGGCGGCGGCGGGGTTGCTGTTCATCCTCAATCCCGAGACGCATTTCTTCCCCAGCGTATGGCCGATCATCGGCTGGCTCCTGCTGCGCAGCCTGATCCTCCTGGGCGCGCTCACCGAGACGCGCAGTTCGGTACGAGCCTGGACTGCCCTTTCCGCCGGAATGGACTTTCTGCTCGCGGTGCTGCTGATCGCCGGCCTGTCGATCTCGACCATCGTCATCAGCCTGTTCGGCCCGACCCGTGAGTTGATCGCCAGCTTCGCCTGGTTCCTGGCCGCGAGCTTCGTCGTCAACGGCCTGATGCTGCTCGAAGTCGCGAGTTGCGAAGCGGAGGCGCCCGCCTAAAACAGCGGCATGTTCGAAAGCACGCCGGACCTTTCGGTCAGCACCGTCGCCGAGATTGTGCGCCTCGCGCTCGCTCCGGTGTTCCTGCTGAGCGGCATCGGGGCGTTCCTCAACGTCCTTGCCTCGCGCCTGTCGCGGATCGTCGACCGGTCGCGTGACATTGAACCGAAGCTGCTCGCGAGCAGGGGCCCGGCGCACGACCGGTGGATCGCCGATCTCAAGATCCTCGACAAGCGAATGCGGCTGATCAGTTGGGCGACGGGCCTGTCGGTGACCTCGGCGATCCTGACCTGCCTGGTCGTCATCCTTCTGTTCGCCGCCAACCTCGTCCGCAATCGGCTGGGGACGGAGATCGCCTGGCTGTTCATGGCTTCGATGGTCAGCATCGGCGCGGCTTTTGCGGTGTTCCTAATCGAGACGACCGTCGCCGCGCGGGCGGTGCGAATCCGTTCCGAGCTGCTCCAGCACAAGGTGGACGACACCGCCTAGGCCGCTTATCGGCGGCGCGATGCCAGTGACCACCGTTGCCATGCTCACCGCGGGCGGCCTCGCGCCCTGCCTCTCGTCCGCCGTCGGCGGCTTGATCGAACGCTATACGGAGATCGCGCCCCAGGCTCGGATCATCGCCTACCGCAACGGATATGCGGGGCTGCTCACCGGCGATTCCGTGGAAGTGACCCCCGAAGTGCGTGCGGTGGCTGGACGCCTGCACGCGTTCGGCGGCTCCCCCATCGGCAACAGCCGGGTGAAGCTCACCAACGTAGAGGATTGCGTCAAGCGAGGTCTCGTCCAATCGGGGCAAGACCCTCTGCACGTGGCGGCCGAGCAGTTGAGCCGAGACGGGGTCGACGTCCTCCACACGATCGGCGGAGACGATACCAACGGAACGGCTGCCGACCTCGCCGCTTACCTCCGCGGCAACGGCTACCAGCTGACCGTGGTCGGACTGCCCAAGACCATCGACAACGACATCGTGCCGATCAAGCAGTCGCTCGGGGCCTGGACCGCCGCCGAACAGGGTGCGCTCTTCGCCCGCAACATCATCGCCGAGCATTCGACCAACCCGCGGATGCTCGTCGTCCACGAGGTGATGGGCCGAAACTGCGGCTGGCTGACGGCCGCGACCGCGCTCGCGCACCATCGATGGGTCAAGGAAGCGAAGTTCGCGGAGTGGGTGGAGAATAGCGCAGCACGCTGGGACGTCCATGCGATCTTCATCCCGGAGCGACCGTTCGATATCGCCCAGGAGGCGAGGCGGCTGCGGGCGATCATGGACGCGCAGGACTCCGTCAACCTCTTCATCTCCGAAGGCGCCGGGGTCAGCGAGATCGTCGCGGCAATGGCGGCGGCGGGGGAGGACGTACCGCGCGACCCGTTCGGTCACGTCCAGCTCGACAAGATCAAC
>DASSIU010000090.1:0-6022 GCA_035691585.1 Sphingomicrobium sp.
GGACACCGTTGAGCATCTCCAGCGCGACGACCGATGGTTCGCTGGTGACGATGCCCTGCCCGCGAACGTAGACCACCGTATTGGCGGTCCCGAGATCGATCGCGATATCGCGCGCGGAGAAGTTGAAAAGTGAACGCATGGATCGGCCCCCCGGCCTTTCGAAGATTCGGAATTTCAAAGGCTTAGGGGCAAGGGACGTCAGGACCAGATGGTTAATGGCAGTTAAGCGCGGAGCGTTCCCGAATCGCGTTGAGCCGAAGCTCAGGCCCGAACGGCCGAGATCAGGTAATTGAGGCGAACGTCGTCGCTGAGGTGCAGCCCACGCGTCAGCGACCAGGCGATGCCTTCAATGTCGATGCACTTGAGGCCGGCCTCGCTCAGCAGCACCCGTATCCGGTCCGGGCCGATGAACTTTTCGAAATCGTGAGTACCGCGCGGGATTCGGCCGGTGCCTTCGCCGATGGTGATCATCAGGAGCCTGGCCCACCCAGTCGCGTTGGGGGTCGAGAGGATCAGCAGCCCATCGGGGGCGAGACGTTTCGCCAGCGTCGCCACAAACGCCGCAGGGTCGGCGACATGCTCAATTACCTCCATGCAGGTTATGAGGTCGAACTGGCCATCGAGCTGCTCGACCTCGCCGGCACGATAGTCGATGTCCAGCCCGCCTGCCCGGCGATGTTCCCGGGCGACCGCGATCAGCTCGGTGGAAGCGTCGATGCCGGTGACCTTCGCTCCCAATCGCGCCAGCGGCTCGGCGAGAAGGCCCGCTCCGCAGCCGACGTCCAGTGCCATCTTTCCCTCGAGCGGCGTGCGCGCGCATTCGTCGCATTGCCAATGCTGGTCGACCTGGTCGCGGATGTATCTGAGGCGAACCGGGTTGAGCTTGTGCAGCATCGCTTCGGGACCGTTCGGGTCCCACCAGCTGCCCGCCTGCGCGGCGAACTGCCGGACCTCTTCGTCAACGATGCTTGTGCCGGTCATCCGCGTCCCATGCGCTGAACTCTTGCAAAGGGAAAGAAGCTGATGCGTTGGTGACCGCGATGGACCATTTCCAGCTTCGTGAGGGCGAACTCTATTGCGAAGACGTTCCGCTGGCCGAGATCGCGGCGAGCGTCGGAACGCCGGTCTATGTCTATTCGACTGCGACGATGTGCCGGCACGTGGGAGCGCTCCGCCATGCGCTAGAGCCACTTTGGGACCCGCTGATCGCTTATGCGGTGAAGGCGAACCCGAACAGCGCCGTGATCGCGACCCTCGCCAAGGCGGGGCTCGGCGCGGACGTGGTGTCCGGCGGCGAATATCAGCGGGCCCGCGCCGCCGGCGTCGCGCCGGACAGGATCGTTTTCTCCGGTGTCGGCAAGACCGAGGCGGAGATGCGGCTGGCTCTCGAAGGCGATCTTTACCAGTTCAATCTCGAATCCGTCTCCGAGGCAGAGATGCTGTCCGAGGTTGCAATGGCGATGGGCAGGGCCGCGCCGGTGGGCTTTCGAGTCAACCCGGATGTCGCTGCGGGAGGTCATGCCAAGATCACCACCGGCACGGCCGAGAACAAGTTCGGCATTGCAATCGGCGAGGCGCCAGAAGCTTACGCCCGCATCGCTCAACTGCCCGGGCTCACCGTGCAGGGAGTCGCGGTCCACATCGGCAGCCAGCTCACCAGCCTGGACCCGCTCGAGCGTGCGTTCACTCACGTCGGCGAGCTGATCGCCCAGTTGCGCGGCGCGGGCCACGCCATCGCGGTTGCCGATCTCGGCGGCGGCCTTGGTGTGCCATACGATCCCGATCTGCCGCCCCCTCCGAGCCCGGAGGAATATGGCGCGATGGTGCGTCGGATCACCGACGGCTGGAACACGCGGCTGGTGTTTGAGCCGGGCCGCTTGATCGTCGGAAACGCCGGCGTCCTCCTGTCGCGCGTGATCCGCGTGAAGCCGGGGGCGACTGACCCGTTCGTGATTGTCGACGCAGCCATGAATGATTTGATGCGTCCCGCCCTCTATGACGCTTGGCATCGCATTGAGGCCGTCCGTCCAAACGGTCGGCAACGCACCGCCAATGTCGTCGGGCCGGTTTGCGAGACGGGCGACACCTTCGCCACGGCTCGCCAGATGGATGAGGTGGCGGCGGGCGATCTCGTCGTGTTCCGTACAGCGGGCGCCTATGCCGCCGCCATGTCCAGCACCTATAATTCGCGCCCGCTCACGCCCGAAGTGCTGGTCGACGGGCGTCGTTGGGCGGTGGTCCGCCCGCGCATCGGCGTCGACCGCCTGATCGCCGCGGACCAAGTGCCTGACTGGCTGGGCGGTTGCGCCGACGCTTCCAGCAGCTAAAGCCGCGCCGCAATGGCGCGTATCGTGATGAAATTCGGGGGCACGTCGATGGCCGGCATCGAGCGCATCCGTCATGTCGCGAGCCTGGTGAAGCGCGAGGCGGACCGCGGCAATGACGTCGCGGTCGTGGTCAGCGCCATGGCCGGCGAAACCGATCGCCTCGTCCAGCTCTGCAAGGAGGCCGCCCCGCTCTACGATGCGCGCGAGTACGACGTGGTCGTCGCCAGCGGGGAGCAGGTCACTTCGGGACTCCTCGCAATCACCTTGTCGGGCATGGGTGCCAACGCGAGGTCCTACATGGGCTGGCAGCTGCCGATCCGCGCTTCGGGCCACAGCTCGGCGCTGATCGACCACATCGATGGCGACATCCTCGAGGACGTTTTCGCCAAGGGTGGGATCGCTGTCATCCCCGGTTTCCAGGGAGTCACCGCCGAAGGCGATCTCGCGACCTTGGGCCGTGGCGGCTCGGATACCTCCGCCGTTGCGCTCGCCGTGGCCGTGAATGCCGACCGCTGCGATATCTACACCGACGTCGAGGGCGTGTTCACCACCGACCCGCGCATCGTCCCGCGCGCCCGGAAGCTCGACGCCATCACCTATGAAGAGATGCTGGAGCTGGCGTCGGTCGGCGCGAAGGTCTTGCAGACCCGCTCGGTCGGCCTTGCCATGCGCTACAATATGGCGCTGCAGGTGCTGTCATCGTTCGAGGACAAGCCCGGGACGCTCATCGTCTCCGACGAACAAATCGAGGAGCTCAACATGGAACAGCAGCTCGTCACGGGCATCGCCCACGACAAGAACGAGGCGCGGGTCACGCTGACCGGCCTGCCCGACAGGCCCGGCACGGTCGCCGCCATTTTCGCTCCGCTCGCCAAGGCCAACATCAACGTCGACATGATCGTCCAGAGCGGCGCCGGCACCGGCCGGTCGAGCTCGTTGACCTTCACCGTGCCCACCGGTTCGCTTGCTCACGCCGTCGCCGCGCTCGAAAAGGCGAAGGACACGATCGGGTTCGAGCAGCTGATGACCAACACCGAAGTGGTGAAGATCAGCGCGGTCGGCATCGGCATGCGGTCGAATGCCGGAATTGCCGCCAAAATGTTCGAAACCCTGGCCGAACGCGGCATCAACATCCTCGCCATTTCTACCTCGGAGATCAAAGTCTCGGTGTTGCTGCCTGAAGAATATACCGAGCTCGCCGTCCGGGTGCTTCACACCGCTTTTGGCCTCGATGCGCAGGAGGCGGCATGAGCGGCGAGGGTCTCATCGCCGAGCCGCGCGCGTTCCATGCTTCGGTGGGCTATGCGCGCCTCAAGGAGCTGATGCACCGTGGCACCGAGTTCCTCGGGTGCGACGTTGCGATCATGGGCGGCGCGATGAGCTGGGTCAGCGAGCGCAACCTTGTCTCCGCCATTTCCAATGCCGGCGGCTTCGGCGTGATCGCCTGCGGCGCGATGAGCCCCGAGTTGCTCGACACCGAGATCGCCGAGACGAAGGCGCGCACGTCCCGGCCGTTCGGCGTCAACCTCATCACCATGCATCCGCAGCTCGCCGACCTGATCGACACCTGCGCGAAGCATCGGGTCGGCCATGTCGTCCTGGCGGGCGGGCTCCCGCCGGCCGGAGCGATCGACCGAATCAAGGCCAGCGGAGCGAAATTGATGTGCTTCGCGCCCGCCCTCGCGCTCGCGAAGAAGCTGATGCGCTCGGGCGCGGACGCCTTGGTCATCGAGGGGATGGAAGCCGGCGGTCACATCGGCCCGGTTTCAACCTCGGTGCTGGCCCAAGAGATCCTGCCCAACGTCGCAAAGGACATCCCGGTATTCGTCGCGGGGGGTATCGGGCGCGGGGAGGCGGTTGCCGCTTACCTCGAGATGGGCGCCGTCGGGGTGCAGCTCGGCACCCGCTTCGTCTGCGCCGACGAGAGCATCGCCCACCCGAACTTCAAGAAGGCCTTTATTCGTGCCTCGGCGCGCGATGCGATTCCGTCGGTCCAGATCGACCCGCGGCTCCCGGTGATCCCGGTACGGGCGCTCAAGAATCAGGAGATGGTCAACTTCGCCGCCAAGCAGCGCGAGGTGGCCCAGAAGCTGGACGAGGGCGCGATCGAAATGGCTGAGGCCCAGCTCCAGATCGAACATTACTGGGCCGGTGCGCTGCGCCGGGCGGTAATCGACGGCGATGTCGAGTCGGGTTCGGTGATGGCCGGCCAGTCGGTCGGCATGGTCAATCGCGAGGAACCCGTCGCGGCGATCATCCAGGAACTGGTGGACGAAGCCGCCGCGGCGCTGGAGAGCCGCGGCTAGCCTCAGTCCCGAGTGCTACCAGCGGCGATACCGATAGCCATTCCCGAAGCTTATCGAGAATCCGTAGCTCGGATAGCCGTACGCCGGATAGCCATAATAGGCTGGGTAGGCGGGATAGCTGTAATAGACCGGGTACGAATAGGCGTAAGCCGGATAGGCATAATAGCGATAGGGCGAGTAGTAGCTGTAGAAATAATGATGCCGGTAATAACGGTGATGGTGCCTGTACCGGGCATCGGCCGGAGACGCGGCGAGGACGGCGGCGCCGGCTGCCAAGAGCAATGCTGGTTTCAACATAAAGGCCTCGTTGAGCGCTCGTGAGGGCACTCGCCCGCACGTGACATTGTTACAACGAAGCGCCGAGATAGCCGTTTCACCGCTGCGCCGAAGCGAGGCTTTCAAACGGCCAAGCATCTCATTTTGCAACTGAAGCGCTCATCGACGGCTTCCCGTCCCGTCGTGGCACGGTCGATTGCCGGCTGTCGCTTTGGGCGGACGAGATGGCACAATGCGTTCGAACTCTCAGGAGTCGTGATCAGTGGCCAAAAGAGAGACCGCACCAGTTTGCCGCCGACGGCATGAGCGCGAGGCGGTCACGCTTGCCGGCTCGGCTTTTGGGCTGGCTCGATCGCGCTCGGTGATCGTCTCTGATTTGTCTCCCGAAGGTGCTCAGCTCGACGCCCGCGACCTTCCGCCTCCGGGCGGCGACATCTTCATGGTCGTCGGCTCGTTCGATACGCTCGCAAGGGTGGTGTGGCGATCCCCCGAGAAATGCGGGATCGAATTCGACGAGGCGGTCGCCGATGAGACGCTGGCCAAGATGAAGCAGGAAGCGAAGTGGATGTCGGTCGCCGGCTGGTACCGGTGAGCTGAGCCGCGGCGCGTGACAGGCGCGCACCCCATCTGATAGCGCTCGGCCATGCCGCTTTCCGCCGCCACCTCCGCCCGCGAGATCCTGACCGGTCTCCACGCGGTGATGGCCAAGCGCGGCTCCGCTCAATCGAAGCTCGACCAGGTCGTCGACCTCATCGCTGACAAGATGGTCAGCGACGTCTGCTCCATTTATCTGCTCCGCGACAACAATCTCGAGCTGTTCGCAACCCACGGCCTGCGCAAGGAAGCGGTTCACGTCACCCGCCTCAGGATGGGCGAGGGCTTGGTCGGAACGATTGCGGCCGAGGGGCGAGTCCTCAATCTCGCGGAAGCTGCGGAGCATCCCGCATTCCTCTACAAGCCAGAGACCGGCGAAGAACGGTTCCACAGCTTTGCCGGGGTGCCCATCGTCCGCTTGGAAAGCCCGATTGGCGTGCTCGCCGTCCAGCATGCCGAGCCGCGGCGGTATGAGGACGTCGAGATCGAGGCGCTGCAGACCGTTGCCATGGTCCTCTC
>DASSIU010000091.1:0-4413 GCA_035691585.1 Sphingomicrobium sp.
GAACCACCACAAGCGGCGCTATTCCAGGTCCGGACTGAAGGCGCTGATCGAAGCATCGCCGATGAAGCTTCGGAAGCTCGGTTATTTCAACAGCCTGCTGTTCCCGCTCGCGGTCGCCGAGCGCGCCGCATCGAAGCTTCGCGGCAAGGAGGATGCCGACGTGAAGCTCCCGCCCGCGCCCCTCAACACGGCCCTCGAGAAGGTCTTTGCAGCGGAACGCTATTTGGCCGGGCGCTTACCTTTGCCGCCGGGCCTCTCGTTGTTCGCCGTCGCATCCGCGAGATAGCCCAGCCGAGCCTCCCCGCGTTCGCCGCCGCCGGCGACTTCTTGCACGACATAAAGCGGCCGCCGCTTCGCCTCGTTGTAGAGCCGGCCGATATATTCGCCCATCAGCGCCAGGACGAACATCTGAATCGCGCCCAGAAGCAGCACGACGAGCATCAGCGAGGTCCAGCCCTGGATGCTCTCTCCCGCGATCCACGCATAGGCGATGTAGATGATGAGCAGCACAGCGCCGAGCGATAGCCACAGGCCGGCGTGGCTGGCGAGCTTGAGCGGTGCGGAGGAGAAGCCGGTGAGTGCGTCGAAGGCAAAGCGCATCATCTTCTTCAGCGGATACTTGGTCTCGCCCGCGAACCGTTCGGCGCGATCATAGGCGAACGGCACCTGCCTGAACCCAATCCAGGCGACCATGCCACGGATGAATCGCGCCTGCTCGGGCATCGCCAACAGCGCATCGAGCGCGCGCCGGCTCATCAGCCGAAAGTCCCCCGCGTCGAGCGGGATGTCGACCTCGGTCGCGCGTGACAGCAGGCGGTAGAACCCGTGCGCGGTCGCGCGCTTGAACGCCGTCTCTCCCGAGCGGCTCTTGCGCACGCCATAAACGACGTCGGCCTGTTGCTCGCGCATCGTCGCCAGCATCGCGGGCAGGAGCTCGGGCGGGTCCTGCAAATCGGCATCGATGATCAGGATCACGTTACCCCGACAGAGGTCGAGCCCGGCGGTCAGCGCCAGTTGATGGCCGTGGTTGCGAGAAAGGTTGACCGCGACGACGTGCGGGTCCTCCTTTGCCATGAGCCGCATCTTCGCCCAGGTCGCGTCGCGCGAGCCGTCGTTGATGAGCACCAACTCATAATCCTCTCCGACGGCGATCCGCGCGGCGGCCCCAAGCCGCGCGTGCAGCTCGGGTAGGCAGGCTTCCTCGTTGAAGCAGGGGACGACGATCGAAAGCGCGGTCATGGCCGCGTTTGATAGAGGAAGCTGTCGGGTCCGCGCCAGACCAGCTTCATGTCGGCGACGCTTTCGGGCTTGAAGGGCGGCGGATCGATCAGCCAGACATAGTCGAAATCATTGCGCGGCAGGGTCGCCAGTGACACGTCGATCATCCGATGCAGGGGATCGATGCAACGGTCAGGCCGAACGAGCTGCGAAGGATCCGCCGCGAAATAGCCTGCCTTGGTATATTTTAGATCCATCAGGTTGACGCCCTCGATCACCCATTGATCGTTGGAGAACCCGTCGCGGCGGACGATGACCATCGCTCCTAAATGCCCGTTACGGAGCATCGGCCAATATTCCTGGCAGGTCATCCCGACGAGGCTGATCACCCGCGCCCCGCGCGGCATCAGGTCGATCGCCTTCATCTTCGCGGTCTGGTCATCCGCCGCCATGCCGAGGCTGACGGTGTTCGCCACTGTCCGCGTCCCGAAGAACAGCAGGCCGAGCACGGCGAGCACCTGCGCGGTGCGGCGATCGGGCGCGCCCCTGAAACGGATGGCGAGCAGCCCCACGGCCATTAAATAGGGCACGAGCCGCATGTCTGCGTAGGCCGACCCGAAGACGATCCGCGGCAGGAACACGAATGCTATCGCCAGCACGATGGCCGAGAAGGCGAGGTTGCGCGACAGGGTCAGCTTTCGGCTGACAGTCGCGTAAAGGAAGGCCAGAGCCGCGGCGACCAGCGAGCCGATGTCGAACCATTTCCAGCGATCGCGCAGCGCCGAATAGATCCAGCGCCACTTCACCTTCCAGTTGAACCAGTCGACTGTCTGCCCACCGTGCGTCTCGCTGCGCCAGATCAGCATCACCAAAATCGGCAGCGCCATCACTGAGGTGTGCAAGGCGGCCTCGAGACCGGCGCGCCACCAGCTTCGCCCCCGGTCGTGCAGCCGCACCGCGTCGGCCGAGAAGCACATCAGACCCAGGAGGCCCCAGCCGTAGGTATGACAGAAGAAGACCGCGAGCGAGATCGGCGCGAACAGCCAACTGCGCAACCTCGTGTGATCGAGCCGCCCGAGCCGCAGCCACAGCCCGAAGGCGAGGAACGCCAGCGCAACCGACAGCGCAAAGTTCGCAAAGCCGAACAGGAATGGGTAGCCGTAGATGAACGGCAGCGCGAAGAAGGCCGTTGGCGGCACCCGTCCGTGGACCTCGCGCGTCACCCACAGGAACCCCGCTGCGGTTAGCGGCGGAATGGCCAGGACGATCAACTTCACCGCCGCTTCGAGGCCGAACACCTTGCCTAGCGGGATCACCAGCAAGTCGACGCCAAGGTTGCCGATCGCCGCCCAGTGATAGTCGTAATAACGCTGCAGGAACGGCGAATGGTCGAGGTCGAGCTCGACGCGGTATCGCCCCATGTGGCCCAGCAGGTCGACCAGCGGCGGTACGGGGGGGTAAATAAGCGGCAACATCGTCGCGATGACGACCAGCGCCAGGCACGCACGCGATTCCCACCACGGACGCACCTTGGCCGCCACCTCGACCGGCGGGACGATCTCAACCCCCATTTGTCATGCGCCTGAATGACTTACCCGCGCGGCGTCTAGCGATGCGCGTTAATTTGTCCATGAGGCCACGCTTCGGATTACACCTAGTTAATCCGCGCGAGCGGCGGGCAAGATGCGGTAAAGAGTGCTGTCCGGCCCGATCCATACTGGCCGCAACCCCTGGAGCAGACGGCGGTCGAACGGCGGCGGATTGATCAGCCAGATGTAATCGAACTTGTCGCGCGGGACCTCGGAAAGCGCCTCGTCGATGGTTCGATAGACGCCGTCATGCGTGCCGTTCGGACGCACGATCTGCGACGGGTCCGCGGCGAACCCGTCCGCGTCCTTGTACCTGAGTTGGAGCAAGTTGAGGCTGTTCACCAGCCACTGATCGTTCGAAAAGCCCTCGCGGCGCGCGATGACGAAGCCGCCGAGGTGGCTGTCGCGCTGCAAAGACCACGGCTCCGCATAGGGAAGGCCGAAGAAAGAGACGACGCGTGCCCCGCGAGGAATGACCTGCAAAGCGCCGAGCTTGGCCTGCTGATCGTTGGCGGCGATGGTCATGCTGATCGTGGTTGCGGTTAGTCGGACGGCAAGGAACGCGAGTCCTCCGACTGCGAGGAACCCCGCCAGTCGGTGATCGATCGGCTTGCGAAACCCGATGCTGAGCAACAGTGCAGCAATGAGGAACGGCAGGAGGCGGACGTCGGCGTAGGCCGATCCCATGATAAAGCGCGGTAGCAGCACGAACGCAAGCGCCAGCATTGCAGCCGCCAGCGCGAGCTTCGGCGAGAGCTTCAGCTTTGGGCTGACCAGCGCGAACAGAAAGACGACGCCGGCCAGTTCGAGCGAAGCCACGTCGAAGGGCCCCCAGCGATCGCGCAGCACGCCGGTGATACCTGTCCATTTCGCGTCCCAGTCGAACCAGTCGGTGGTTGCACTTCCTGGGCTGCCCCCCGGCCAAAGCGCGACGACCAGCAAGGGCAGCGCGAGAACGGACACCCGGACCGCCGCAGTGAGAACCGCGCGCTCCCAGTTCCGACCTTCCTCCCGTGTCCGCGCGATCTCGGCCGAGAAGCACAGGATCCCGAGCAAGGCCAACCCATAAGCGTGACAGAAGAAGATAAGAAAGGAGATCGGCACGAAGAGGCAGGCGCGCAGCGGTGTTCGACCCTTTCCTCCAAGGCGAAGCCACAGGGCCAGCGCCAGGAACGCGAGCCCCGCGGACAGGGCAAAATTCACGAAGCCGAACAGGAACGGGAAGCTGTACGCGAACGGCAGCGCGAAGAAGGCGGTCGGTGGGAGACGCCCATGGACCTCGCGCGCGACCCACAGGAACCCGGCAGCGGTCAGTGGCGGGATGGCGACCACGATAAGCTTCACCGCCAGCTCGAGGCCCACGAGCGGCGCCAGCACGAGCACGAGGAGATCGACGCCGAGATTGCCCATCACCGCCCAGTGGAATCCGTAGTAACGCTGCAGGAAGACCGAGTGGCCGCCGTCAATCTCGACCCGGTAGCGGCCGATGTGGCCGGGCAGGTCCACGAGCGGGGGCACCTGAGGATAGATCAGCGGCACCATCGTCGCCAGCACGATGAGCGCGAGGAACCAGCGCCGTTCCCACCACGGGCGCGCTTCCTCCGCC
>DASSIU010000092.1:0-6086 GCA_035691585.1 Sphingomicrobium sp.
GGGCCATGCCCGTATTCGAGACCCGCCTCCGCTCCGGCGAGCCTTTCGGGATCGAGGGCGGGATTGGCCGCGGTCGCGTCGAGCCCCGCACGAAACGGCCTGAACAGCTCGTTGAGCGTCGGCATCCGCCAGCCGAGATAGGCCGCGCCGCGAAGCCTGAATCCGCCGCCGACCGGCGCCAGCAGCCCCCCCACGAGCGGTCGGCAGCCATCCGCTCCGCCTTGGGTCCCGGTCGTTGCGAAGCACCGCGCCGGTCGCGATCGCCTGCTCGAACAAATGACCGCCATTGACCTCCCAATGATCGATCCTGGCGCCCGCGCTCAACGTCGCCGCCCCCAGATCCGCGGAAGCTTCCGCAAAAGCCCCGCTGGTCCAGGTTTCGCCGCCGGCGCGGCGACGCCGGGTCGGTTGACCGGCGACAAAATTGGCCAGCTCGCGCGTTTCTCCGGTCGTCTGTCGGCCATCGGCGCCGAGCCGAAGCTCGATCCCCTCTGGCATTGGTGGCCGGACCTCCAGGCTTCCGCCAAGCCCGTGCGAGGGCACCGAATCCTGCAGGAGCACACGGGTGGCGACCGAGCGCGCCGCATTGAGGCCCGCCGTGCTGCTTCGAAGGTTGCGCCATTGCCAATAGCCGAGCGCGCTCCACTGCCAGTCGCCGCGCCCGACCAGTCGCAACGATGCGTCGGCGCCGTTGGTCCGGTCGCTGCTGAAATCGGTGCCCCGGGTGCGCCAGTCATGGAAACCGGACAGATTCGCCTGCAACTCGGTGGAACCCGCGAGCGGCATGATCCAGCGTCCCCGGGTGCTCCATTGCTCGTACGGGGCGCGCTTGTCGGCAGGACCGCGGGTTTCAGTCGTGATCGGGATGAAGCCGTCGCTGCGCGCCGCACGGCCCGAGAGGCTGAGCACGCCCGCGCCGGGGTCGATTCCAATCCGGCCACTCGCCTCGAGCGAGTCCCGGCTCCCGCCATCGAGCTCGCCGCCGATTCCAATGTCTGCCCGGCTGGTCATCTCAATGGTGCCGGCGAGCGCCCCCGGACCATAGGACACGCTCCCACCGCCTCGCACCATGCGGATGTCGCTAAGGTCCTCGGGATCGTAAGCCGGCCAGTTCACCCAGCCTCCGAACGGATCGGTCTGCGGCACCCCGTCGAGCAGCAGCAACGCCCGGCTCGACGCATTGCCGCCGAGCGCACGCAGCGTGAGGCCCTGGCTGGTCGGGTGCCCGCTGGTCGAGTCGGACCGGCGGAACAGCTGCACGCCCGGCACATCCTTCAGCATCTGGTCGAGCTGCCGGGTCGGTGACTGCTCGATCTGGCGAACCCCGATGC
This sequence comes from Sphingomicrobium sp., assembly GCA_035691585.1. GTDB lineage: Bacteria > Pseudomonadota > Alphaproteobacteria > Sphingomonadales > Sphingomonadaceae > Sphingomicrobium. Next base: position 1,332 of record DASSIU010000092.1, read on the forward strand.
GCTCGGTCGCGTAGACCCGCTCGGCCTTCGCTTCGGGAAGCGCCGTTCCGGTGATCACGATGGCCGGAGGCTGCGGTGGAAGGGCGTCGGCCAATCGTGCCTAAAGGATGTCGTAAAGAGTCGCCGCGATCGTCAGCAGCGACGTCAGGGCAACGGCCAGGAGGGCCCACGGCGCCCACCAGGGCCACGACAGCTCGTGCGTTGCATCAGGCTCGGTCATGGCAGCAGAATTCAGGCGAACGGCCGCGGTTCCCTCCAAGCTCCCGACCCGTTTTGAAGCAGCAAACAGCAGCGGAATATAACTATGGTTAAATTCCGGTTGATGAAAGGTCGTTAAATTGCTCTAATTCCGCGCGTTCTCTGGAGCGCGACTCGCTCGCCACTGGGAAGGGGGCCCCGGTGAAGCTCGGACGTGGCCCAATGCCGAAAGCTCGCGGCTCGCGTCGCAAGGGTCGCGCTCGCCTTGGCGCCGGAGTGATTCTGGCGGCTTATCCGTCGCTCCTCGCCGCGCAATCCGCACCGCCGCCCCAAGTCGTTCCGCCGACCCGCGAGGAAGTCACTCGGCCGGTCGCCAACGTGGCCCCGCCGCCGAGCCGGCTGCAGGTCGAGGGCGGAATCGAGCGAGCGCCTTGCGCGCTCGACGGGCCGGAGTTCCGTTCCATCCACTTCGTGCTCCGGGGCGCCGAGTTTGACGGCCTGGCCGGGCTGACCCGCGCCGATCTCGCCCAGACCTACGCCCAATATATGGGCCGCGATGTGCCGATTTCGGTCGTGTGCGAAATCCGTGACCGCGCGGCAACCATCATCCGCGACGCCGGCTACATCGCCGCGGTGCAGGTGCCGGAGCAGCGGATCGCCGACGGCATCATCCATTTCCAGGTGCTGATGGCACACCTGACCCAGGTCCGCGTGCGCGGTGAGGCCACCGGCGCCGAGACGGTGCTCGCCGGCTATCTCAACCAGCTCACCAAGCGGCCTTTGTTCAATCGCTACGAGGCGGAGCGCTACCTGCTGCTGGCGAGCGACCTTCCCGGCTACACTGTCCGCCTGACCCTCCGCCCCGCCGGAACTGGCCCCGGCGACGTCATCGGCGACGTGACCGTTCAGCGCCTGCCCGCATATGCCGATTTCATCGTCCAGAACGGCGGCTCGAAAGCGCTCGGGCCGTGGGGCGGCCTGCTCCGGGCGGAGCTGTTCGGCCTCACTGGCCTCGGCGATCGGACGACCCTGTCGCTGTTCAGCACCTCCGACTTCGAGGAGCAGCAGACGGTCCAGCTCGGCCACGAGATGCGTCTCGGTCCCGAAGGTCTGACCCTCGGCGGCTCATTCACCTACGCCTGGGCGCGGCCCGACGTGCCGAACGCCAACATTCTGGCCAGGACGCTGCTCGGGACAATCAACGTCGGCTACCCCTTCGTTCGCCACCAGGCCGAGACGGTCCGCGGCTCGGTTGGCATGGACATTATCAACCAGGACGTGCGGCTCGACGGAATTCCACTGACGCGCGATCGGTTGCGGGTGCTGTTCATGCGCCTCGGGATCGACGCCATCGCGCACGACTTCGGCCCGCAATTCTCGGCTGCCGAGCCGCCCTGGCACGTCACGGCCCTCGCCGAACTGCGGCAGGGCATCCGCGGCCTCGGCGCGACCCGTGATTGCGGCCCGTTGGGGGTCAATTGCCTCGGCCCCGGGGATATCCCGCCGACCCGCCTCGAGGGCCAGTCCGATGCGACCGTGCTGCGCTTTACCGGCTATGGCGAAGTGCGGCCGATGCCGAAGCTCACCTTCGCGCTTGGCCTGCGCGCCCAATATGCGTGGAAGCCGGTGCTGAGCTTCGAGGATTTCTCCGCCGGGAATTACACCGTCGGCCGCGGTTACGACCCCGGCGCGCTGCTTGGTGACCGCGGCTATGGCACGCAGCTCGAACTGCGTTACGGCAGCCGGATCCCGATCAGCGTGAAGCGCCCGGCAATCGAGGGCTATGCCTTCTGGGATCACGCGCAGGTCGGCCACCGCGACAGCAGCATCATCATTAGCGAGCGCCAGCACCTGAACTCGGTCGGCGCGGGTGCGCGGGTCAATTGGGACCGCTTCATTCTCGATGCGGGTCTCGCCGTTCCGCTCACCCATGTCGGGCCGCTCAACAGGAAGCCCGATCCGCGTTTTCTCGTCTCGCTTACTACCCGCCTGTGGCCATGGAAGTACTGATGTTATGTCCCATGCCTTGTACCCAGCGTACCGCCTGAAGCGGCACAAACTACTCGTCTCCTGCGCGACCCTCGCGATCACCGTCGCACTGACTCCAACGCGAGCCTGGGCCCAGGCATTCCAGGGCACCCCCACCACGAGCGCCGGAACTGTCAGCTACACGCGATCGACCCCGGGAAGCGAGACGATCACCGTCGGAAGCAGCACCGCGACGGTCAACTGGGCGCCCAGCGACACGCAGGGAACGGGCGACATCAACTTCCTGCCGGCCGGCAACACCGCGACCTACCAGGGTGCTCCCGGCCTCGCTGACTTCACGATTCTCAATCGGATCATCCCGACGGACACGACGCGCGCGATCGAGCTTAACGGTAGCGTATTCAGCAAAGTCGACGGCGGAGCGACTGGCGGAAACGTCTGGTTCTACAGTCCGGGCGGGATCGTCATTGGTTCGCAAGCGGTGTTCGACGTCGGCGGCCTGCTGCTGAGCAGCATCGACCTGCCGAACGGGTTCAGCACCAGCTCGAGCGGGTTTACCGCCGACTTCTCCAAGTCCGCGACCAATGCCGGGAGCATCAAGCTGCTGTCGGGCGCGCAGGTGAACGCGCGCGATTCCTATGTCGCGATGATCGCTCCGAGGATCGAGCAGGGCGGCAACGTCCAGGTCAACGGATCGGCGGCCTATGTCGCCGCCGAAGCCGCGACTCTGACGCTCAACCAGGGGACATTCGACATCGAGGTACAGCTCGACGGCGGAACCTCGGACACGAACGGCATCGTCCATACCGGGACGACCGGCGGCCCGGCCAACGCAAGCGCGAGCGATCATCACACCATCTACATGGTCGCGGTACCCAAAAACCAGCTACTGACGATGCTGCTCGGCGGGTCGGTCGGGTTTGCGCCTGCGGCGACGGGTGCGACCGTGGCCAACGGTGAGGTGATCCTGTCGTCAGGATTTAACTTCAACGGCGTCGGGGTTTCGGGCGGGTCGCCCGGGACGGGGAGCATCACGATCGGGTCCTCCGGACCGGCCACTTTCACGTCCGACGTCGATGCTTTTTCCGACGGGCCGATCCAGCTCAGCGCGACGAGCAATGACATTTCCTTCTCGCACGATGTTACACTCGACACCTTCTTGTCGACGCCGGCTGACATCACGTTGACTGCGGACAACGGCCACTCGATCACGGTCGGCAACGATGCCTTCCTAAGCTCGTCGCAGAATATCTCGGTCAGTTCGGACCATGGGGCCGCGATCAAGGTCGCCGGGACGCTGAGTACGGACGCCCCGAACACCCTGACGATCTTCAACGACAATGGCCTCGGCACGGTTCAGGCAGACACCTTGTCCTTCGTCGCCGCGAACGTGAAGGCCGATAACAACATCGCGACGATCAACAACCTGGTGGGCGAGTTCACCGGAGACACGACGGTCGGCGACCTTACGCTTCCGGGGACGATCACCGTGACCGCGGATGGCAGCCTCACGATTACGGGGCCTGTCTCGGGGAGCTCCGTCAGCCTGTTCGCGGACGCCGGCAACCTGTCCGTCCAGGACGTCACCGCTACCGGCGCGAGCGGGAGCGCGCAATTCTTTGCTCAAGGGCTCGCCACCTTCAACGGAACAGTCAGCGCGCCCACCATCGCCGTCGATTCGAGCGACATCACCATCGCATCGGGTGCTTCGCTCGGGGTGTTGAACGTCACCAAGACTCTCGCGCTGGTCTCGATCAACAATGGGCCGATGTACATCGGCAGCGGCCTGAACCCGCCGGCCGGTTCGTATACGCTCGACGAGCCGGGGAATATCCGCGCCCACAACGTGTCGCTCCTCGCGCTGGGATCGAGCGACGGGCCGACGCCCGACATCATCATCGGCGACGTCAAAATCGAGGGAAGCCAGACACCCTCGGGCGGGGCCGCGGTATCGAACGTATTCGCGGAGAGTCCGACTGGATCGATTCACGTCAACGGGGGGGTCAGGTGGATCGACGCGGGAAGCACGGATTCGCTCACGCTCACCGCCGGCCAGAACATCGAGGTGAATACCGGCTCAGGAAGCCTCGCGATGACCAACCCGGCGGGGGCGCTAGCCGGTCGCGTGCTGTTCAACGCCCCGAACGTGTGGATCGCCCAGGGCTCGATCCTCAGCCAGCTTGAGGCCAACCCCAATTTCACCGGCCGCGACACGGCGCTCGGCACCAACAGCGGCGCGTCGAATCCCAACGGCTTCGTCGGCGCGGGAACGATCACCATTTTCCCGACCAACACCTTTTTCGTCCAGAACAGCGGGACTGGCACCGACATGGGCGGCATCACCGTCGGCGACGGTGGCCTGTTCATCGACAATTTCGGCACCGGCAGCACCGCCGTGACGGCGTACGGCCGCCAGATACAATCCAGCGGCAGCACGGTGACGAACGCCGCGTTCACCCCGACTGTTCACACCATCGGCACCTTCGCGGCAGGTTCGACAATCAACGGAGTTCCGATCGGCGCAGCCCCGCCTCCGCCGCCTCCTCCGCCGCCGCCTCCGCCGCCGCC
>DASSIU010000093.1:0-2863 GCA_035691585.1 Sphingomicrobium sp.
ATCGAACGCATTGCCGAGGAGAATGACGCCAACCGGACCTTGTTGCTTGTGCTGACCGTCATCGTCATGGCCGTCCTGCTGATCGCCGTCGGCGCCGAGACCATCGGACAGCAGACCGCCGGAAGGGACCGCGGCCTGATCATCGCGACGCTGACCCTCGCATGGCTGTTCAGCAATACGGTCTATGCGCTTCACTACGCCCATATGGCCTATGTCCAGCCGGGCTCAGGTTGCTGCGGCTTTCGATTCCCCGGAACGCCCGAGCCGGTCTATTGGGATTTCGTCTACTTCGCCTTCACCTGCGGAATGGCATTTGCGACATCCGATGTCGAAGTGACCGATCAGCGGATCCGCAAGGTGGTGACCTTCCACTGCCTCGCGGCCTTCGCCTTCAACATCGGAGTGCTGGCCTTCACCATCAACCTGCTCGCCTCGGGCGGCGGCTAGGCGGCCATGTCGATCTCGGGCGGCTCGGCAACCCTGCCCCGCGCCGCGACAAGGCAACCGGCGATAATCAGGACCGCACCCACGAGGGTCGTCGACGACACGCGCTCGCGGAAAACCAGCCAGCCCATCAGCGAGGCCCACAGGAAGCCGCTATATTCGGTCACCGCGAGATAGCTCGCCGGTCCGCGCGCATAGCCCCAGGCGAACAGCAAGGTGCCCGAGGTCGATAACAGGCAGGCTACGGCAACCCAAATCCATTGCTCGCCCGGCCATGCCGGGAAACCAGCCGCCGGGATCACCAGGAGCCACAGGAGCATGACAGTCACGCACTGGAAGAAGTTGATTTCGAGCGGCTTGGCCACCAGCGCCTGCCGCCGCATCAGCACGATATTGACGGCGTAGCAGAGCGCCGAACCGAGGATCGATGCGATGCCAAGCAGAACGTCGCTTCCGACGTTCGCTTTCGCCTGCCCAAACACGATGACGATCACTCCGGCGAACGCCCCGATCGCGCCGGCAATCGAGCTCGGGCCGATCCGCTCGTTGAGGAACACAGCCGCGAGCAGCATCGCGATCAGCGGTGCGATGAAGGTCAATGCGATGGCCTGCGCAAGGGGCACCCGGCCAATCCCCCAGAAGAATAGCGCGGCCATGACCATCACGATGATTCCGCGAGCGACATGGACGCGCAATGTCTTTCGATCAGGCCATGCGGCGCGCCTGGGGAGGTAGAGCAGCGCACTCACCAGCAGGTTCGCGGCAGAGCGCCAGATACTGACGGCGATGATGCCGATGACGATGACGAGGTGCTTCATCACGGCATCCATGATCGACAGCACCGCGACCGCGCCGAGCGCGGCCAGGAAACCCTGGAGGGGACGTTGCGCGACGCGGTTCACACCGCGCGCTTAGCGGCGGTCAGCTGTTGGCGTCGAGAGAAGTTGGCGAAGGCTGCGAATCGATCAGCAGCGGGGGCTGCTCCTGCGACCGGGCGACCCCGTTGGCGAGGGCTCCGCCGAAAAGCAGGATGAGCAGCAGCTTGGTCACCAGGCCAAGCTGCTCTCATGAAGTAAAAAAAGGCTGAACTATTCGGCCGCGTCGAGTGTCGGTGCTTGCTCCGCCGCTTCGAGCTCCGCCGCCTTCGCTTCCACCAGCTTCACGATATGGTCGATCATGTCCGCGTCCTGCACGTGGTGGTCGGTGACTCCCGACAGATAGACCATGTGCTTGCCGTTGCCGCCGCCGGTGATTCCGATGTCGGTCTCACGCGCTTCGCCGGGTCCGTTGACCACGCAGCCGAGCACGCTCAGCGACATAGGAGTCTTGATGTGCTGGAGCCGTTCCTCGAGCGCCTCGACGGTGCGGATCACGTCGAATCCCTGACGGGCGCAGCTGGGGCAGGAAACCACGCGCACCCCACGGCTTCGAATGCCGAGCGCCTTCAGGATCTCATAGCCAACCCGCACCTCTTCCTCCGGCTCGGCCGAGAGGGACACCCGGATCGTGTCACCGATGCCGGCCCACAGCAGGTTGCCGATGCCGATTGACGATTTGACCGTGCCGCCGATGAGGCCTCCGGCCTCGGTGATGCCGAGGTGGAGCGGGCAATCCACCTCGCTCGCCAGCTGCTGGTATGCGGCGACGGCGAGGAACACGTCGCTAGCCTTGACCGCAACCTTGTAGTCCCGAAAGCCGTGGTCCTCGAGAATTCGGATATGGTCGAGAGCGCTTTCGACCAGCGCCTCGGGGCAGGGTTCGCCATATTTCTCGAGCAGGTCCTTCTCGAGGCTTCCGGCATTGACCCCGATGCGCATCGAACAGCCGTTCGCCTTGGCCGCCGCGATCACTTCGCGCACTCGTTCCTCGGAGCCGATGTTGCCCGGGTTGATGCGCAGGCAGGCGGCGCCGGCGTCCGCCGCTTCCAGCGCGCGCTTGTAGTGGAAGTGGATGTCGGCGACGATCGGCACTCTCGCGGCGCGAACGATCTGCTTCAATGCCGCCGTCGCCTCGGCCGTCGGGCAGGACACGCGGACGATGTCGGCGCCTGCATCCTCGCATCGGCGGATCTGGTCGATGGTGGCACGCGCGTCCTCGGTCGGCGTGTTGGTCATCGTCTGGACGCTGATCGGCGCATCGCCCCCCACGGGGACGGCGCCAACCATGATCTGCCGCGACTTGCGTCGCTCGATATCGCGCCACGGACGAATGGACATGGGCGCGCATATAAGCGGTTCATTCCGCGCGGAAAACCGCCTTCTCCAGATTCGCTCGGTTTATCCCGTTGTGTTAACAGGGTTAACGGGACTCGCTGGGGGCGGCCTATGGCCAAGCTTGCCCAACTGCCGCGATTGGGACGCTCTGCCGAGGTGGACGCGGATCTTCGTCACGTCCCGCGCCTGAGGACCCGTTACTACGC
>DASSIU010000094.1:0-8352 GCA_035691585.1 Sphingomicrobium sp.
CTTCCTCGAAGGACGTGCGCTTGGTCCCGAGGAGGACTCGTATTACGACCTGCCGGGTCGCTCCGAGGAAGCCGCGAGTCTGTACGAGCACTGTGTGCGTGCGATTCTGCGCGCCCTGCGCTTCGGAGCACACGGGTTGCCTCTGATGGGGACGGGAGACTGGAACGACGGGATGAATCTGGTCGGCGTCGGGGGCAAGGGCGAGAGTGTCTGGCTTGCGTTCCTGCTCCATGACGTGTTGAACCAGTTCGCCGAGTTGGCTGAGCTGCGTGGCGACCACGCATTCGTCGAGCGGTGTCACAACGAAGCGGCCGGCCTCCGGAAGAATATCGAGACGAACGGCTGGGACGGAAAGTGGTACCGCCGCGCGTACTTCGACGACGGATCACCACTCGGGTCGGTGAGCAATCCCGAATGTCGGATCGATTCGATCGCGCAGAGCTGGTCGGTGCTGTCCGGAGCGGGTTCCGGTGAGCACCCGCGGTTGGCGATGGATGCCGTCGATTCACGCCTGGTCCGGCGCGATGTCGGGTTGATTCAGTTGCTCGATCCGCCATTCGATCGCTCGTCGTTGAACCCGGGTTACATCAAGGGCTACGTGCCGGGTGTGCGCGAAAACGGCGGCCAGTACACCCACGCAGCAGTCTGGGCGGCCATGGCCTTCGCGGCGCTCGGAGATCGCGCTCGCAGCTCCGAGCTGCTGTCCATGCTCAATCCGGTGAATCATTCGCGCACGCCCGCATCCATTGCCACCTACAAAACCGAGCCGTATGTGGTGGCGGCGGACGTCTATGCGCTGAGCCCCCATACGGGACGCGGCGGCTGGACCTGGTACACCGGCTCGGCCGGCTGGATGTACCGAATGATTCTGGAGTCGCTGCTGGGGTTGAGACGGCACGGGGACCGGCTGCACTTCGCGCCCGGCCTGCCGTTGGATTGGCCGCGAGTCGACGTGACGTATCGCTTTCGTGAATCGATCTATCGCATTGCGATCGTGCAGGCTTCGGACGCAGACATCGAAACCGTCGTCATGGTCGATGGCGTCGCGCAGCTCGATCGCGCGGTGTCACTCGTCGACGACCGCGTGGAACATAACGTCGAAATTATCGTATCGGGCGGGGTCTGTATGGTTGCTTCCGCCCGAATGCTTCCGGACGACCTGCCGGTCCGGACGACGCGATAGGGAACGCGCACCCGTCTGCGTCTCCGTTACATGCTATCGCCCCGCATCATGATCGGGTGGATGATTTGCGACCACATCGGGGGACTTCGAGGCTGCGACGGCCCGGGCATGCCGCCGGGCGCGCCTGCCGTAGTGCAACTCGATTCGACCCGTGATGGCACCGGGCGAAGCGATTCGATCTGCGCATCGACGTCGGGGTCCGCGACGTAAGCCGTCACCCAATCGGGAAACTGGCGGTTTCCACACAAGTTGTCGCCGACCCGCGAGAGACGGTAATGCCGATCGTCGCGAGCCAGGCGCAGCCAAAGCGGGTCCAGGTCCCGACCGTCGCCCTCGAGGATCGAGAGAAAATGAGCACCCGTGAACAACAGCATCCCCGAGATGTGATGGCGCTCGTTGTAGCGGCGCGAGAGTGTGGTGACCTCGACGAGGTGCGTGATGGAGAACACCGTGGATGGAACGCTGGACCAGATCAGTCGACGCAACATGCTCACCTCGAGACGATCACATCATTCGAGCGGTGCCACAACGGCACCGCGCATCCCGGCCCCCGCGATCGCAACCTTGACCAGTCCGTCAGACTTCGCATTCTCGACAAACTGGCGCGCGTAGGCCAGACCGGGATCCCGTCCCTTCGGCATTGCCATGGCCTACGGATCGATGCCGGCCCGACCGTCGAGAACTCGGGAACCAGGCAATTGATTGGACGCCTCGAACAGGCTTGGCTTGATACCGAAGATCGCGTCTGCTCGCCCCGATTTCAGCAGCTCCACTGTGCCGGTGAGGCTCGACGCTCGTACAATCATGGCGTTGTGTAGAGTGCGTGATGGAAAGACATCCCGCTGGGACTTCTCCTGCACGGCAACTCGAGGGCCACTTCGGTCCACTTCGAATACTGTCGAGCTCGACGAGCCGCCTGGAGCGAGCCAGCCGAAATGGAACCGTTGACGTTGCTCGCGAAGTCTGTCTCCGGCGATGCGCGCGCGGTCGAGGGCGCAGCAGCCGCGGATGGGAACGATATCTGCGAACTTTCTCGCACCAGCGAAGTCCTCAGGAATGAGGTTGAGCTATGCCGGTTCTGTTCGGCGCAACCGCTGGTGGGTAAGTTTCGAACCGACGTCCCGATCTCGCAGACGCCGTGTCACGAATTACCGAATGGCAGGACCGGGATACCGCGTAATCGATAGCGATTCGATCACGTACCAGATCGCCGGTATGTGCGTTGTCGCACATAGATCGCGAAGGGCATCCGCGATGATGAAAATCCGCCTCGTGTAGCGGGTTTGCGGAGCGGCCGATGGACTCATCGAATGAGCCCGTCGGCTCGCAGGAAGCTGCGGCGGATGGAGGGATTCGAAATGCAGCTCGGCATGATCGGTTTGGGACGCATGGGCACCAACATGGTCCGGCGTCTCATAAAGGGGGGGCACGCCTGCACCGTCTTTGACGTTCAGGCCAAAGCGGTCGACGAACTCGCGGCTCAAGGTGCGGTCGGCGCGACCTCGCTCGAAGACATGGTCGTCCGACTGCCGAAGCCGCGCGTCGTCTGGTTGATGGTTCCTGCTGCGGCAGTCGATTCGACGTTGGCATCGCTGACACCGCTGCTCGAGGCCGGCGACACGATCGTCGACGGTGGCAACTCCTATTACCGCGACGATATCCGGCGCGGCGCGGAGCTGAAGCCACGAGGAATCCACTATGTCGATGTGGGAACGAGCGGAGGCGTTGCCGGACGTGATCGCGGGTACTGTCTGATGATCGGCGGCGACAAGGAAACCGTCCAGCGTCTCGTGCCGATCTTCGCCACGCTGGCCCCGGGTGTCGAAGCGGCTCCACCGACGCCCGGGCGGCAGAAGAGTGAAAGCACCGCCGATCGGGGCTATCTGCATTGCGGTCTGCAGGGTGCCGGCCACTTCGTCAAGATGGTTCACAACGGCATCGAGTACGGCATGATGGCGGCGTATTCCGAAGGCCTGAACATTCTGCGCAACGCCGACGCCGGAAAGCGCGCGCGCGACGCGGATGCCGAGACGGCGCCGTTGCGCGACGCGCAGTTCTACCAGTACGAGCTCGACCTCCCCGAGATCGCAGAGGTGTGGCGTCGCGGCAGCGTTATCGGCTCGTGGCTGCTGGATCTCACCGCCGCCGAGTTGCTGAATGACGCCAGCCTGAAGGAATACGCAGGCCGCGTATCGGATTCGGGCGAAGGTCGCTGGACGATCGCGGCGGCCATCGACGAAGCGGTCCCGGCTCCTGTTCTGAGCGCCGCGCTGTATGCGCGCTTCAGCTCGCGCGGAGACGCCGACTTTGCCAATCGGGTGCTGTCCGCGATGCGGCACGGATTCGGCGGTCACGTGGAAAAGGTGACCCAGAGCCGGCAAGGATGACGATGCAGACAGCGCATTCCGACGCTCTGGTGTTCTTCGGCGCCACGGGTGATCTCGCGTTCAAGCAGATCTTTCCTGCGTTGCAGGCGCTGGTTCGTCGCGGCCAGCTCGACCTCCCGGTCATCGGAGTCGCCCGACCGGACTGGAGCCTCGATCAATTCCGGGCGCGCGCGCGGGAGAGCCTCGAGAAGCACGGCAAGGTGGATCCCGCAGCATTGGCGAAGCTTGCTGCGCAACTTCGCTACATCGCGGGCGACTATGCCGCCGTCGGAACCTATGAGCGCCTGCGCCGGGCGCTTGGTGACGCGGCGCGACCATTGCATTACCTCGCCATCCCGCCGGACATGTTTTCGGCGGTCGTCGAGGGGCTCGCTTCGTCAGGCTGCGCCAGGGACGCGCGCGTGGTCGTCGAAAAGCCCTTTGGCCGTGACCTCGCCTCCGCGCAGGCTCTCGACGGCACGCTGCACCGGTGGTTTCCCGAAACAGCGATCTTCCGGATTGACCATTACCTCGGTAAGGAGGCGGTCGAGAATCTGCTCTTCTTCCGGTTCGCCAACGCCTTCCTCGAGCCCATCTGGAATCGCGACCGGATCGCGAGCGTGCAGATCACGATGGCCGAGAACTTCGGAGTCGCGGGTCGTGGTCAGTTCTACGAGGGAGTCGGCGCGATCCGCGACGTCGTCCAGAATCACATGCTGCAGGTCCTCGCGTTGCTGGCGATGGAGCCACCCGCCGCGGGGCCGGAACCGGTACGCGACGAAAAGCTGCGGGTGATCCGATCGATGCGTCCGCTCGTACCCTCGGAGATCGTTCGCGGCCAGTTCAAGGGCTACCGTGACGAGAAGGGCGTCGCTCCCGACTCGCAGGTCGAAACGTTCGCTGCGTTGCGACTGCATGTCGACACCTGGCGCTGGGCAGGTGTTCCGTTCTATATCCGGGTGGGTAAACGCTTGCCGGTGACGAGCACCGAGGTCATGGTCAGGTTGAGGCGACCGCCGCAGGCGACATTCGGCACTGCAGCGACCGCGCCGAACTACTACCGCTTCCGGCTGAGCCCCGATGTCCTGCTTTCGCTCGGCGCCCAGGTCAAGATACCCGGAGAGGCGCTGATCGGAGAAGCGGTAGAGCTCGTCGCGCGACGCCATTCCGGTGACGGGATGTTGCCCTACGAGCGCCTGCTCGGCGACGCTCTCCACGGTGATGCCTCGCTCTTTACGAGCGGCGAGTGCGTCGAAGCTGCGTGGCGCGTGGTCGATCCGATTCTCGGCAGCGTGACACCCACACTCGAATACGAGCCAGACACCTGGGGGCCACAGGCCGCAGAGCTTCTCGCTGCCGCCGACGGTGGCTGGCACAACCCCGCACCGGACGCGACGATGGCATGAGCGAGGTCGTATTCCTGCTCGATTGCGACAACACGCTGCTCGACAACGATCGCGTTCAGGAGGATCTGCGCAGCCATCTCGCGTCCGAGTTCGGTTCGGCGAGCCGCGATCGATACTGGAACATCTTCGAGGAGCTGCGAGTCGAGCTCGGCTACGCCGACTACCTCGGCGCATTGCAACGCTATCGCCTCGGCGACCTGAACGACTCGCGTCTGCTCCTGATGTCGTCGTTCCTGGTCGATTACCCGTTCGCGAGTCGGCTCTACCCCGGCGCTCTCGACGCCATCCGGCATCTCCGGAAGTTTGGGTTGACGGTCATTCTTTCCGATGGAGATGTGGTGTTCCAGCCGCGCAAGATCGAGCGCTCGGGGTTGTGGGCAGCAGTGGAGGGCCGCGTTCTAATTTACATCCACAAGGAAGAGATGCTCGATGCGGTGGCTGAGCGCTTTCCGGCGAGGAGCTACGTGATGATCGACGACAAGCTGCGCGTCCTGGCCGCAATGAAGACGGTCTGGCGAGATCGATTGACCACCATCTTCCCGCGCCAGGGACACTACGCGCTCGACCCGAGAAACCTCGCAGCGTATGCGCCCGCCGACTTGACGATCGAGCGGATCGGCGAGCTGGCGACGTTCGATCTGGCGGCGCTCCCCGGCAACCGGGCGCCGGCGCGAATTTCTGGGGAGTCCGCATGAAGACCACCGTGCAACTGCATGATCTCGGCCAGAGTCTCTGGCTGGATAACATCACGCGCGGGCTTCTCGCCGACGGCACGCTGCTTCGCTACATCCGTGAGCTCTCGGTGACCGGCCTCACGTCCAATCCGACGATCTTCGACAAAGCCATCAACGAGGGGGACTTCTACGACGCCGCGATCCGGCGCGAGACTGCCGAAGGCAAATCGGGCGAGGCGCTGTTCTTCGCGCTCGCGCTTGCCGATCTCATCGAGGCGGCGGACCTGTTTCGCCCGGTGCACGACAGCACCGGCGGCGTCGACGGCTGGGTGTCGCTGGAAGTCTCGCCGCTGCTCGCGAACGATACGGCGGGGACCATTCGGGCGGCCGCGGAGCTCCATCGGCGCGCGCGCCGCCCGAACCTGTTCATCAAGATCCCGGGCACCGCGGCGGGCATCCCTGCGATCGAGGAGTCGATCTTCGCCGGTGTGCCGATCAACGTGACCCTGCTCTTTTCCGGCGAGCAGTACGTCGCGGCTTGCGAGGCGTACCAGCGTGGCATCGAACGCCGGATCGCAGCCGGGCTCGATCCGTGTGTCGGCTCGGTCGCATCGGTCTTCGTCAGCCGCTGGGACGTCGCGGTGAAGGACAAGATCCCGTCAGCGCTTCGCAATCGTCTCGGGATTGCCGTTGCCACGCGCGCGTACAAGGCCTACCGCGCCGGGCTCGCCGCGCCGCGCTGGCAACGGCTTGCCGCTGCCGGGGCTCGCCCGCAGCGGCTCCTCTGGGCAAGCACCGGGACCAAGGATCCGGAAGCATCCGACACGCTCTATATCGAAGCGCTGGCGGCACCCGACACCATCAGCACGATTCCCGATGCCACGCTGCGCGCCTTCGCGGATCACGGTGTGCTGCGGGGTGCATTGCCCGCCGACGGTGGCGACGCCGAGGAAGTGCTGGGCGAGTTCGAAAGGGCAGGCATCGACGTGGCGGCGCTCGCCGCCCGGCTTCAGCGCGAGGGAACCGAATCGTTCGACAAGTCATGGCGGGATCTCATGGATCGCATCGCCTCGAAGAGCACGGAACTGGCGCAGCCCTCATGATCCCGGGCTATTCTCGGCCGCTGTATCTGCTGCCGTTCGACCACCGTCACTCCTACGTGACCGGAATGTTCAGGTTCATACCTCCGCTCGGGCAGGCGGAGCACGATCGCGTGTCAGGCAGCAAACGGATCATCTACGACGGCTTCAGGCAGGCGCTCGCCGATGGTGTGGCAAAAGAGCGCGGCTGCATCGTGCTCGGGCGTGGCGCAGACGAAACGAAGGTCGTCGGCTGGCTCGAAGCCGCCGCGAGCGTTCCTGGATTCGTGGGTTTTGCGGTCGGCCGCACCACCTTCTGGGACGCGATAGCCGACTTCGAGGGGAACCTCGCAACCCGCGCGGAGGCCGTGTCACGCATCGCCCGGCGCTACCGCGAATGGGTGAGCGCCTTCGAGCGGGCGCAGGAGCAGCGCTAGGTGCCCGTCACCGGCACGCATCACCAGTCGACGAACATCAGCCCGCTGGCAGGCAAACCGGCACCGCCGGCGATGCTGGTCGATGTCCCGCGGCTCGTGACCGCCTATTACTCCGAATTGCCGGATCCGAGGATCGCGGCGGAACGCGTCATGTTCGGCACCTCCGGGCATCGAGGCTGCGCCTTCGAGCGGAGCTTCAACGAATGGCACATCCTGGCCATCAGCCAGGCCATTTGTCACCATCGGAAGCGACGCGGCATCACCGGTCCGCTGTTCCTCGGCATCGACACGCACGCTCTTTCGGCGCCGGCGTGCGCCAGCGCGGTCGAAGTGCTCGCCGCGAACGGCGTCGACGTCATGCTCGCGGTCGACGACGAATACACGCCGACGCCGGCGGTGTCGCACGCCATTCTCAGGTACAACCACGGCCGCAGTACCGGATTTGCCGACGGCATCGTCGTCACGCCGTCGCACAATCCTCCGGATAACGGGGGCTTCAAGTACAACCCTCCCAACGGAGGGCCGGCTGACGAGAAGGTGACCGACTGGATCGAGGCGGCGGCGAACCGACTGCTCGAGCACGAGCTCGACGGCGTGAAGCGCGTGCCGCTTTCGAAAGCGCTTCGCGCTTCCACGACGCATCGCTACGATTTCCTGCGCAACTACGTCAACGACCTCCGACGCGTCATCGACATGGATGTCATTCGCGGCGCGCGTATCCATCTGGGCGCCGATCCACTCGGCGGCGCCGGGGTGCACTACTGGGCGCCCATTGCCGAGCGATACCGGCTCGATCTCACCGTCGTCAACGCCGCCGTCGACCCGACATTCCGGTTCATGACCGTGGACTGGGATGGCCGCATTCGCATGGACCCGTCGTCGCCCTATGCGATGCAGTCGCTGATCGCGATGAAGGATCGCTTCGATGTCGCGTTCGCGTGCGACACCGACCACGATCGCCACGGCATCGTCACTCGCAACGCAGGGCTGCTCCCGCCGAACCACTACCTTACGGTCGCCATCGACTACCTGTACCGTCATCGACCGCGATGGCCCGGGAAAGCGTCGGTCGGAAAGACGGTCGTGAGCACCCAGATGATCGATCGCGTCTGCGCGGCGCGCGGTCGCACCCTCTATGAGGTTCCGGTGGGCTTCAAATGGTTTGTCGACGGCCTGCTCGACGGATCGCTCGGCTTCGCGGGCGAGG
>DASSIU010000095.1:0-6681 GCA_035691585.1 Sphingomicrobium sp.
GCGAAGTCGGCGATGAGGTCGTCGGCGCTCTCGCAGCCGATCGAGATGCGCACCAGGTTGGGTGTGATGTCGAGCTGCTTCTTGCGCTCGTCGGGAACCGACAAATGGGTCATTGCCGCGGGCGCGCTGGCGAGGGTCTCGGTGCCGCCGAGGCTGACCGCGAGGTTGGCGATCTGGAGCGCGTCGAGGAAGGCAAACGCCTCTTTCTCGCCGCCCTTCAAGTACAACGAGAAAGTCGAGCCGGCGCCGGTGCAGTGCCGCTTGAAAATGTCCGCCTGGCGCGATCCCTCTTCGAGGAAGCCCAGATAGCCGATCTTCTCGACCTTCGGGTGGCTGCGGAGGAAATCGCAAACCTTGGCAGCATTCTCCCCGGCCCGGCTCATTCGCATTTCCAGCGTTTCCAGGCTGCGGAGGAGCATCCAGGCGGTATTCGGATCGCAGATGGTCCCGATCGTGTTGCGCATCATCCGCACCTGGTTGATCAGGCCGCGATCGCCGACCAGCCCACCCGCGACGAGATCGCTATGGCCGCCGACATATTTGGTCAGGCTGTAGACCGAGAGATCGGCGCCGTTGCTGAGCGGCTTGGCCCAAAGGGGCCCGAGAAAGGTGTTGTCGATGGCGATTGGCGGACGCTGGTCGGCGGGGAAGGCCGCGTCGACCGCGGCGCGAACCGCCTCGACATCGACCAGCTGGTTGGTCGGGTTGGCGGGGCTCTCGAGATAGACGAGGCTGCCCCGCCCTTTCTCCTTGCCCTTCGCGATCGCGGCATCGATCTCCTCACGGGTCGCGCCGGACGGAAAGTCGACCCAGGATACTCCGAACTGACCGAAGATCTTCGCGATCAGCGATTCGGTCGCCGCGTACAGCGGCCCGGAGTGGACAACGCAGTCGCCGGGTCGAACGAAGGTCATCAGCAGGGTCGAGATGGCCGCCATGCCGCTGGAAAAAGCGAGCGCGTCGTCGGCGTCTTCCCACAACGCCAGACGGTCCTCGAGAATCTCCTGATTGGGGCCGTTGAACCGTGAATAGATCAGTCCTTCCGCGCCTCCGGGGCGCTTGCCGGTAACGCCCTCGAAGAATCTTTTGCCTGCCGCGGCGCTCTCGAACACGAAGGTCGAGGTGAGGAAGATCGGGGGCTTCAGCGAGCCCTCGCTGAGCTCCGGGTCGAAGCCATAGCCGAGCATCAGCGTCTGCGGGCTGAGATTGCGGTTGCCGATCCTGGTCGGCGATGGACGCGGCGCGCGTTGATGGGAGCTGTCGGCCGCAATTTCGCGTTCGGTGGGCAATTCAAATCTCCTCTTGCGGGCGGGGCATTAGCGCCAAGCAACCAAGAGCGCCAATCGACAGGTCAGCCCTCGCCGATAAGCTGTGCTTGTGAGGTTCAGCCCGGGATCGCGATCGCGCTGAGCTGCCGCCCGTAGTCGGCTTCGCCGCGATGCGTCGCGCGGCGGAAGCTGAAGAACCGGCTGTCGTCGGCATAGGTATCGAGGTTGAGCGCCTCGATCTCGTCGATTCCGGCGGCGATCAGGCGATGAACCACATAAGCTTCGAGATCGAACTGCGGCTTGCCTGCCGGCCCGGTGACAAAAAATCGCTCGTTTTCGCCGTCGGCATGAAGAAAGCGGGCGCGAAACGCCTCGTCGACCTCGTAGGACGGCTGGGCGATGCAGGGGCCGACCGCAGCATGGATATGGTCGCGCCGCGCGCCGAGTTGCTCCATCGCTTCGATCGTCGCGTCGGTGACTCCGGCAAGGGCTCCACGCCAACCGGCGTGGGCCGCTCCCACCACCACGGCTTGGTGGTCGGCAAACAGCACCGGCGCGCAATCGGCGGTCAGGATTCCGAGCAGGAGGTTGGGTCGGTCGGTGACGATCCCGTCGGCGCGCGGTCGCCGGTCCTGCGGCCACGCTTCATAGGCGATAACTACATCGGCCGAATGAATCTGGTGCACCGTCGCGAGCTCGGCCTCGGGCAGGACGGCGGCGATGGCGAGGCGTCGATTGCCGGAAATCGCCTCGCGATCGTCATTGCTGCCATAGCCGACGTTGAGCCCCGCGCATTCACCGACAGAAACTCCGCCGCGGCGTCCGAAGAATCCATGCGGGAGCTGGCCAAGGCTGATCGCCCGGATGACTTCAACGCCGCTCACAGCATTTTCCGCATGATGATGTCTTCGTCGGCATGGTTGCCGACCATGAACTCGTAACGGCCGACGGCTTCAAACCCGTAGCGGTCGTAGAAGCGGCGGGCGCGGTGGTTGTCGGTGTAGACCGTGAGGTACATCTCGCGTGCGGCGCGCTTCGCTGCCTGATCGAGCGACCAGTCCATCAACGCATGGGCGATGCCGCTGCCATGATGCTCCTTCAGAATGTAGAGCTGGTCGAGAAGGATAGCGGGACCTCGTGGCTCGATCGGGAGCTTCATCGGCCCGAGCTTGAGGTAGCCGATCGGCTCGCCGTCCGTCTCCGCCAGGCGAAAGGAGAAGGCCGTGTCGCGCAGTTGCCGCTCCCAATCCGCGATGCTGAAGCTCGACATGAACATCTCGAGGTCTTCGGGCTTGTAGAGATGCGCGAAGGTGTCGCAGAAGCTCGTGTCGAAGATGCGACCGATCGCGGCGGCGTCTTGCGGGCGAGCGTCGCGGTAGGTGAGCCTCATGCAAACCCCGCCGGCGCCGGCCAGTCCGGAGAATGGATCGCGATGACCTTGAACAGCTGCCCCATTTGATCGCCTGCCGTTAGCCGTTCGAGCGCGGCTCGAACATCGTCGGCTCGCTCCGAATTCACGCGGGCAAGCGCCTGGGCGCGCGCGCCGATGCCGAGGCGAAGCAGCCACTCGCCCTGGCGGACCACCGGCGTCACCGAAGCGCCGGCGTCCGAGGCGGCGTTGGCGAGGGCCTGGAAATCGACATGGCTCGTCAAATCCTGCTCGCCCGGCTTGTCGAGCACAGGCGCGAATCGATGACCGCCCACCGCCTGCAACGTATCGCCGGCGCTGGCCCGCTCGTGTCCATAATCGATGAAGATCGCTACCCCCCCTTTCGCCACGAGACAGGTCGCGATGGCATCCACCGCTTGATCGCGCGCCGGCGAGGTTTCCACGATCTCGCCATCGCGATCGAAGGCGAGACCGCCGCCGACCACCACGACCTTCCGCTCAATGCCTTCAATATGCTGGCGGATCGGAAGCGCGTCGAGGAACTCGTTGGCGATCAGCAGCAGGGGCTTCGCCGGAAGCTCCTCGATGCTGTCGTGCCAGTGAGCGTCCGGAACCGCTTGCATCTGTTTGTCGCGAAGGACGGGGCTGGTCTCGACGAAATGTGCTTCGCCCGCAAATGCGGCCGAGCGCATCACCCGCAAAGCATCGGCTGCAAGCGTACCGCGGCCCGGTCCAAGCTCTGCGTAAATTGCATCGGGCGGGGCGCCGGCGCGCTTCCAGCAATCGGCGAGCGCAGCGCCGATCATTTCGCCGAACATCTGGCTGATCTCAGGCGCGGTGGTGAAGTCGCCGGCCACGCCGAATGGGTCACGCGTTGCGTAATAATAAGCGTTGCAGGCTTCCATGAACGCCTCGACGGTGATCGGCCCTTCGGCCTGGATGCGTTCGCGAAGCGCGCGCTCCAGCGGGGTCACGCTACCGATGCGGTTCCGGCCGTGGCCTCCACGCGCACGCGGCGCCGAGGCGCGGTGAGCATCAGGTAGAGCCCGCCGATGATCATCGGCAGCGACAGCCATTGGCCCATGTGGAGGTGCGTCGCCTGCGAAAAGGCGACCAGCTGCTGGTCCGGCTCGCGAATGAACTCGATGCCGAAGCGGAAGCAGCCGTAGAAGAAGATGAAGGCGCCGACGAGCTTGCCCGGATCGAACCGCGCCTTGGTCTTCCAGAACATGAAGGCGAGGATGCAGAACAGGACGATGCCCTCCAGAAACGCTTCGTAGAGCTGGCTCGGGTGACGCGGCGGCCCCAGCACCCGCTGGCCGAACTCGTTGACCTCCTGGAAGCGGATCGCCCAGGGCACGGTGGTCGGAGCGCCCCACAGCTCCTGGTTCATGAAGTTGGCGAGGCGGCCGAAGAACAGGCCGAAAGGCACGCAGCAAGCCACATAATCGTGGATTCGCAGCCAGTTGAGCTTCTGCTTATGCGCGAAATAGATGATCCCCAGCGACGTGCCGATCACGCCGCCGTGGAACGACATGCCGCCGTCCCAAAGCTTCAGGATCTCGATCGGGTGGCGGAGATACTCGCCGAGATTGTAGAACAGGACGTAGCCGAACCGGCCGCCGAGAATGATCCCGAGCGCTGCATAGAAGACCAGATCGTCGGCGTGACGGCGGGCGAGCGGTGCACCCGGCTGCTTCAGCAGCTTCAGCAGGTACCAGTATCCGATGAAGATGCCGGCGAGGTAGGCGAGGCTGTACCAGCGCAGGTCGAATGGGCCGATGTGCAGCGCGACGGGTGACAGGCCCAGTTCCGGGAATGCTACGAAACGGCTGGTGTCAGGCGCGGCTTGCAAGGGCTTCCCCATCAAAGTTCAGCGCCTCATAAGGCGGGCACGCCCAAAGGCAAAGGAGCGTGGGGACGTAATGCCAAGCGAGCTCGACCGGCGTTTCGACGAGGAACTGGCGAAGGTGACCGGGCCCGGCGGCAAGGTCGAGCTCACCCACGATGAACAGGGCCGAGCCATCGTAGCCAAATTCCCCGCAACCTTGCCCGCCTTCTTCCGCGGCTTCTGCGCGCTGAATGCCACGGCCGAGGCGCTGGTCGCCGGAGACGAGCGGCTGACGTTCGGAGATCTCGACCGCATTTCCGAACGGCTCGCCCATGGCCTCGCGGCGCGGGGAATCGCGAAGGGAGAGCGCGTCGGAATCATGATGCGCAATTGCCCGGCGTGGGTGGTCAGCTACATGGCGATCCTGAAGGCAGGCGCAATCGCCACCCTGCTCAACGGCTGGTGGGAGGCGCAGGAGGCCGAACACGCAATCACGCTTTCCGACCCCAGGCTGATCATCACCGACCCTGCCCGGGCGAAGCGCATCGCCGAACACTGCCCAGGACGGGACGTCGTCAGCCTTCCGATCGAGCTACCGGTCGAGCAGGCCATCGCCGAGCTTCTGGCGGGCGCAGGCGAACATGGGCCACTGCCCGAAGTCGGTCCTGGCGATGATGCGACGATCCTGTTCACCTCGGGCTCGACGGGGGAATCGAAGGGCGCGATTTCGACCCACCGCGCGGTGACCACGGCGACCTATGCCTATGCCTGCGGACTGGTAGTGTTGCGCGAACTGATGGCGCAGGATGGCCGGGCTCCCGCCGCCCAGCCGCGCACCTTGCTCACGGTGCCGCTGTTCCATGTCACCGGCGAAGTTCCGGTGATGCTCAACAGCTTCGTCATCGGTCGCTGCCTGGTGGTCATGCCGAAGTGGGACTCGACCGAGGCGCTGAGGCTCATCGAGAAGGAAAGGATCACCTATTTCGTCGGCGTTCCGACCATGAGCCTCGAGCTCATGAACCATCCCGACCGGCACAACTATGACCTATCGTCGCTGACGGACATCACCGCTGGGGGCGCGCCGCGCCCGATCGCCCATGTCGAGCGGCTGCAGGCCGAGTTCCCCGACGCTCGGCCGGCGCTCGGATACGGCCTCACGGAGACCAACGCCGCCGGCTGCGCCAATTACTGGACCAATTACACGGCCAAGCCGGCGTCCACCGGCCGGCCGCAGGCGCCGATCATCGAGCTGGCGATCCTCGGCCAAGGCGATCGGCACCTCGCCGCTGGCGAGGTCGGCGAAATTGCCATCCGAAGCGCCGCCAACATCAAAGGCTACTGGCGCAATTCAGCCGCGACCGAAGCGGCGTTCACGGACGACGGTTATTTCCGCACCGGCGATGTCGGCTACCTCGACCAGGACGGCTATCTGTTCATCGTCGACCGCAAGAAAGAGATCATCATCCGCGGCGGCGAGAACATCTCCGCGGCCGAGGTCGAGGCGGAATGCTATGCGTGTCCATCGGTCGCCGAGGCGGCGGTGTTTGGAGCCGCGGACGAGCGACTGGGCGAGGTTCCCATTGCGGTCATCCAT
Source organism: Sphingomicrobium sp. (assembly GCA_035691585.1). Taxonomy (GTDB): domain Bacteria; phylum Pseudomonadota; class Alphaproteobacteria; order Sphingomonadales; family Sphingomonadaceae; genus Sphingomicrobium. Next base: position 6,084 of record DASSIU010000095.1, read on the forward strand.
GTGAAGGATGGCGAGGGGCTCGGGCATGAGGAGCTTCGCGCATTCCTGAGCGGCAGGCTGGCGAAGTTCAAAATCCCCGAAAGGATCATCGTCTCGCCCGGCCCTCTGCCCAAGCTCGGCACGGGCAAGATCGACCGTCGCGCGCTCAAGGCCCAGTACGCCAGTTGAAGCTCGATCGCCGTACCTTGTTGATCGGCGGCGGCGCGGGCGTCGGGCTGATCGTCGGCTATGCTCTGTGGCCGCGTCGCTTGGCGAGCGAGCTCACGGCCGGGAAGGGCGAGGAGACGTTCGGCTCCTACATCAAGATCGCGCGCGATGGACGGATCACTGTCGCCGTCCCGCAGGTCGAGACAGGCCAGGGTGCGTGGACTGCACTCCCGCAGATCGTCGCCGACGAGCTTGGCGCGGCGTGGGAGACAATCGCCGTCGAGCCCGCGCCGATGGCGAAGGGTTACGCCAATTCAATGGCCAAGGAGGAGGGCTGGCCCGAGGGAATTCGCATAACCGCCAACTCGACCTCGGTGCGCGCCTTTGAGCAGCCGCTGCGCGAGGCCGCGGCAACGGCGCGCGCGATGCTGGTGGGCGCGGCGGCCGACCG
>DASSIU010000096.1:0-9246 GCA_035691585.1 Sphingomicrobium sp.
ATGCTAGGCGCGCGCCTCACCTCGGCCGGGACTGCTTCCCGGCGTCAGCTCAGAGCGGGCGTAGCTCAGGGGTAGAGCACAACCTTGCCAAGGTTGGGGTCGAGGGTTCGAATCCCTTCGCCCGCTCCAGTCTCGAAAGCAATGTTTCCACGCAACCTGACGGCCCCGCGCGTGGTTGGTGCACCCGCGCGCCCGCTGTATGCGGTTCGCGCAAGGAGACTCGCACATGGCCGAACAAGCTGAGCTCATCCGTCCGCAGGGCCGACCTGCGAAGCTGCAGACGATCAATCCGGCAACCGGCGAGCCGGGCAAGTCCTATGACCGCGATACGATCGAAGACGGTCGTGCCGCGGCGAACGCGGCCAAGGCGGCGTTCCTCGGCTGGCGACGGACCAGCTTCAGCGAGAGGTCACGGATCATCCACAAGGCGGCCGACATTTTGAGGGCGCGCGAGCTGGAGTTCGCGCAACTAATGACCGAGGAGATGGGCAAGACGCTCGATGACGGCCGCGCCGAGATCGAGAAATGCGCCTTCCACTGTGACTGGTTCGCCGACCATGCCGCGGAATATCTCGCGATCGAACCGGCCGACATCGGCGGCGGTGAGGCGTTCGTCACCTTCAATCCCCTCGGCATCGTCCTCGCTGTCATGCCGTGGAATTTCCCGTTCTGGCAAGTGATCCGCGCGGCTGCTCCAGCGCTAATGGCCGGCAATGGGATGCTGCTGAAGCACGCCAGCAACGTGCCTGGCTCCGCGCTCGCGATTCAGGACGTGCTTCACCAGGCTGGCGCACCTCGGGATTTGTTCCGCGCGCTCCTGCTCGAGAGCCGCCATGTCGAGGCACTGATCAAGGACGACAATGTCGCCGCAGTGACTCTGACCGGAAGCGTCCCGGCGGGCCGCAGCGTCGCCACCGCGGCGGGCTCGGTCCTGAAGAAGTGCGTGCTCGAGCTGGGCGGGTCGGACGCCTATGTCGTCCTCGAGGATGCCGATATTTCCGCCGCGGCCGAGATCGCGGCGAAGGCGCGGATGGTGAATGGCGGGCAGAGCTGCATCGCCGGCAAGCGCTTTATCGTCGTGCGCTCGATCGCCGATCGGTTCGCCGACGCACTGGTTGAGGCGATGCGCCGTTATGAAATGGGCGACCCGACCAAAGAGGGGACGAAGCTCGGTCCAATGGTCAGCATTCACGCCCGCGATGAAATCCACCAGCAGGTCGAAGAAAGCGTTGCAAAGGGTGCGAAGCTGCTGCTCGGCGGAAAGGTGCCCGACCGGCCTGGGGCCTGGTATCCAGCGACCGTTCTCGCTGACGTTCGGCCAGGTCAGGCGGCTCATGACCAGGAGGTGTTCGGCCCAGTTGCCGCGATCATCACCGCCGAGGATGAAGCAGATGCGATCCGAATCGCCAACGACAGCGAGTTCGGGCTGGGCTCGGGCGTGTTGACCACCGATCTCGATCGCGGCCGCCGGATTGCTGCGGAAGAGCTCGATGCAGGCATGAGCTTCGTCAACGAGAATGTCCGCTCCGACCCCCGAACGCCGTTCGGCGGGGTCAAGCATTCCGGCTATGGGCGCGAATGCGGCGCCTTCGGCATCCGCGAATTCGTGAACATCAAGACGGTCCACGTGAAGGGACCGGCATAAACCCGCGGCGGGACGGAATGGACCTGTCAACTGCATCCGAAATGGCGATAAACGAAAGGCTTTGTTGCGCCCTCAGCCACTAGGCAGCGGGGCATGAACCCCGCAGCGCTTCAAGAGCTTCGTATCGAAACGCGAAGCAACATCTTCGCGATGGCGACGATCTATGCGGTCGGCGGCTCGTTTCCGGTCCGGGTGCGCAACATCTCTCGCACGGGCGCGCTCGTTGAAGGGGCGTCGCTCCCGCCGCCAGAAGCGCCGATCCGGCTCAGTCGAGGAAGCCTCAGCGTAGGCGGCGAAATCATGTGGAGCTCGGACGGCAAAGCCGGCCTCCGGTTCGCTGCGCCGGTCGTAGTTGCGGACTGGTTGCCGCAGGGGAAGCGTGGAAGCGGCCAGCAGCTGATCGATGAAATCGTGCACCGGGCGCGGGTTGACGGACTCTCGCGACCCAAGGGGGCGACAGTCGAGATCGCGGACGAAATGGTGCAGCTTCGCCAGATGCTCGAGCGTGCCGGCGAAGAACTGGCCTTCGACCCTGCCGTCTCAACCCACCACGGGCCGGCGTTGCAGATGATCGATGCGGTCGTCCAGGGTCTCGGCAAGCTGGCGTTGAACGCAGCCGCCTCGCTTCCTCCCTCGGTCCGGCTCAGCGGCTAGTTTCTCAGTCTTTGTCGGCGACCTGCTGGAGCGAAGCCGCATTGCCGTAGAAGCGCGTTCCGACCAGCCCGCGGACCAGCGCATCGACCCGCCCGCCGCGCGCCAGCTCGTCCGGATCGAACCGAAGCTCGGCAATGGTCACCGGCGGAAGGTTCGCGCCCTTCAGCCTGGCGTTGAAAGCGGCGACGTCGCCGGCCTGAAGTGCCGTCCATTGCGCTTCGACATCCTTGAGCTCGCGGTCGAGCGCGTCGATTCGCGCCATCTGGTAGGCGGTCGGCCGATCCTCGACGGAGTTGATCGCGCCGTAGATCTCGTCGGTATGTTCGCGCAGCCGCTCCTCACCGGTGATTGCGCCGCCCTCGGTGGTCGCAACGATTTGCTTGCGCAGCGCGTCGGCCTTGGCGGTCAGCGCTTCCGCCGATGCTCTGATCGCTGCCGGAGCGGACGCATTGTCGGCAATCTCGCCGGTCTTGGCACGGAGGCCGTTGATCTGCCCGACGACCTTGCTCATCCGCAGGAACATCGCCTTGAGTCGCTCCGATGCGGCATATTGCGCCTGGCGGTCGGCGAGAGTGAAGCTAGCCCGCTTGTCGAGGGTGATCGTAAGCGGCTCGGTGCTGACCTGGCCTGCGCTGGTGAGCCGGACAGTATAGTTGCCGGGAAGGATGCGCTCGCCCTGGGTGGAGGAGCCCGCCAGTGACGCCGCGGGAGGAACGATTGGCGGCTTGGTCAGCATCGACCAATTCACCCGATTGAGGCCGCGCCGCTTCGACGTCGGGATCTCGTCCACGACATTGCCCGCGGCATCGAGCACCTCGAGCTTCATCCGACCGATCACGTGTCGCGCCTTTTGATAATAAGTGATCACTGCGCCGCTCGGCGGGTTGTCCCCGAAATAGGTGGCATCGCCCTCGGCCCAGCCACCGTTCCCCTGAATCCGCTGTTGTACCGACGGACCCGGCAGGAGCACCGCGCTGCTCGCCAGTGTCGCGGGAGTGAGCTGGCGCAGCGGGCTAATATCGTCGATCACCCAGATCCCGCGGCCGTGCGTCGCGAGCACCATATCGTCATCCCGCTCCTGCAAGGCGATGTCGCGGACCGCGACGCCGTCGGGGAAGCCGTTGGGCTTGAACTGCGCCCAGCCGCGCCCGCCGTCGATGCTGACGTACAGACCGAATTCGGTGCCGAGATAGAGGATGTTGGGGTTGAGCCGGTCTTCCTTGATAACATGGGCATAGCCACGCACACCCGGGGTCATCGGACCGACCAGCTGCTGCCAAGTCCTCCCATAATCCGCCGTTCGGTAAAGATGCGGCTGCATGTCACCGACTGTGTGCCGGTCGTCGGTGACGTAAGCGACGGCGGGATTGTAGCGGCTCGCCTCGACCCAGCTAATCCAGTTGCCAGGCGGCAGATGGAGGTTCGGGGTGAGGTTCGCCCACGTCTTTCCGCCATTGCGCGTGAGCTGGACGTTGCCGTCATCGGTTCCGACCCAGATTTCGCCAGCCGCGCGGGGGCTTTCCGAGATCGAGTAGATGGTCGTGTTCATCTCGGCCGCGGAATTGTCGACGGTGATGCCGCCGGACTGCTCCTGGCGCTGGCGAATCGAGTTGTTGGTTGAAAGGTCGGGGGAGATCCGGTCCCAGGTCGTCCCATGATCGCGGCTTCGGAACAGGAACTGCGACCCGATGTAGATGGTCCCCTTCTCGTTCGGCGACAGCGCGATCGGCGTGTTCCAGTTGAAACGCAGCTTTTCCTTGTAGTTCGCTTGCGGCTGGATCAGTCGCGCCTGCAGGGTCTTGCGATTGATTCGTCCGATGAATCCGCCCTGCGACTCGGCATAGGCATAATTGGGGTCGGACGGATCGGAGAAAGCCCAGAAGCCATCCCCGCCGAACAGGTTTTCCCACCGACTGTTGCTGATCCCGCCTGGATATTCCTGGTCGCCGACCCAGGCGCTGTTATCCTGCAGCCCGCCGTAGACCTGGTATGGATCCTTGTCGTCGGTACTGACGTGATAAAACTGGCTAACCGGCAAATTCTCGGCGTGCCACCACTTGGTCCCGCCGTCGTAGGTGTACCAGAGGCCGCCGTCATTACCGGCGACGATATAGTTGGTGTTGGCGGGGTCGATCCACATGTCGTGCCAGTCGGCATGTCCGCCGCCGCCGCTCGCGGAGAAGCTCTTGCCGCCGTCCTCCGACACGATGGGGACGTATCCCATCTTCCAAACCTTCTGCGCGTCCTTCGGATCCGGCACGATCCGCCCGAAGTAGAAGGGGCGCCAGACCATCCACTGGCTGCGGTCGCGCTCCTGCCAGCTGGCTCCACCGTCCTCCGACACAAAAATCGCCGGACGCACATTCTCGATGAAGGCGTAAATCTGCTTCGGGTTCGTCGGCGCGAAGGCGATCTCGAGACGGCCCCACGGCTGTTTCGGGAGACCCTTGCGATTGGTGGCGTCTAGATAAGTCCAGGTGCGCCCGCCATCATGGCTCTCGGCGAACCGGCTTCCTGACGGCGCATCGGGCCCGTTGCCGCCGGATCGGAACTCATAGGCCTTGCGTCGGAAGTCCCAGGTCCCGGCGAGCAAATGATTCGAGTCGGCCGGATCCATCGCCACCGAGGCGCAGCCGGTCGACAGGTTGGCGCCCTTGAGGATCAGCGACCAGCTCTTGCCGCCATCGGTCGTCTTGTAGAGCCCCCGATCGGCCGAGTCCGACCACAGAGCGCCCGGCGCACAGACATAAACGACATCGCTGTTTTTCGGGTCGATCAGGATCCGCGTGATTCGTTCCGTGCCGGGCAGCCCGACATGGGTCCAGGTCTCGCCGCCATCGGTCGACTTGTAGACGCCGTAGCCGATCGACACCGAGTTACGGACCCAACCCTCGCCCGTACCGACCCACATCACCTTGTCGTCGTTGGGATCGATGGCCACCGCTCCGATGGACTGCACCGGCTGTTCGTTGAACACCGGCTTGAAGGTCGTTCCGCCGTCCTCGGACTTCCACACGCCGCCCGAGGCCGAGCCGATGAGGAGCGTGACCTTGCCGTCCTTTTCCTGACGGCCGTCGATCGCCGAGATTCGCCCCGACATGGTTGCGGAACCGATGTTGCGAACGCCGAGACCGGACACCGATGCGCTGTCGAAGCTCTGGGCAAGCGAAGGGCTGGCGATAAGGGCGACAGAAGCAAGCAAAAACGAACGCATGACGATTACTCCCCCTTGCCCGGACGGCCTGGCTTCACTGGCGGCGCCTTGGTTGCGGCGGGCTTCGACGGCGGCACCGAACCGTTCTTGGTGTTCGCCACATCGGGTTGCCCGGCGATGGCCCTCGCCGGCGGCGGATTGCCCCGCGGCTCCGAGAAGAAATCGGCCGCGAGCGGCGTATTGGCTGTCCCACTCGCGATGATCGTCCGCTGCCGCTGATTCGGCTGGCCCTGAGTCCAGCTTTCGACCGACATCGGGTAGTGAACGCCCGCCACCCTCTCGTAATCGCCGAGCTCTGTCTCCGTGGTCTCCTCGGCGCCGCGGATGCGCCGCGTCTCCTCCACCTTGATCTCCAGGAAGGTGTCGGGATCGAGCCAATAGGTGAACTCGTCGCCGTCCTTCTGGGTGACCTTGAGCTTGTAGGCGAGGGTCCCGTCGAAATCGTCGCGGCCGAGATAGTCGATTCGGCTGCCGTCGCCGCGAGCCGCGAGCAGCGGACCCTCGACCAGCGCCGCGTCGGCCAGAGCGCGGGCTTCGTCGGCGGACATCTTTTCGGCATCCTTGCGTCCCTGAAGCGGGTTTACCTTCCAGCCATCGCCGTGCCCGTCATAGGCCTGGATGATGTCGAGCCCCTGCACCCCAAAGTCGACGCGGTCGGCGCCGCCACCGTCGGTCCGAGCGCGCGTCTCCTTGTAGGTGACTTCGAAATCGCCCGGGAAGATCGTTCGCCCTTCGAAGGTGACACTCTTGATTGCCGCCAGCGCAGCGGCGCCGCCGCGCGCCTCCAGATTCTTCGCGATCAGGCTTTGCGCATCCTGCGCGCAAGCGGGAACGGCCGTGCAGCCGATCAGCAACGCGGAAACTATATGGCGCAACGACATGTCAGCTCGCCCCCTCCGAGTGAAGAAGCGAGCATGGAACGGCCGTGGGAGCGAATCAACCGCCGTTCGTCGAAGCAGCTCAGGCGTTCGCAGCGGCCGAGCGCTCTCGAAACCACTTGGTCAACACGTATTTGGTGCCTCGCCGTACCCTCATGCCTTGGTGCAGCGTCGCCGGATTGGGGCGACCGTCGGGGAGCAGGTTGTTCCACGCGAGCAGCTTGCCCGTTTCGGGCTGAACCGTCTTGCCGATCGCCTTGAACCGCGTCGCGCCGCCTTCATCGGGCTCATTCAGGTAGATCATCGCCGTCCACGTGCGCTGTCCTCGGTCTGCGGTGTGAACCAGGAAATCATAGCCGCCCGGTTCGAACGTGTCCGTGTGCGGCTTGAACTCTTGCCCTGGTGCATAGCGTTGCCCCTGCAGCGGCTCACTGGCCGCCAAAGAGAGGCCAAGCAGGTTGGCGATCTTGCCATCGACTTCGCCAACTAGGGGCTCGCGCCAGTCGAGGTCGCAGGTCTCGCTGGTACGGAAATTGGCGATTCCGAGATCGTCCGAAATCTCCGAGGGACGACGGTTGGCGTCGATCCGCTCAATGAGCGCCGCGCAGGTTGCGTGATCCAGGAAATCACGAAGGATGAATAGCTCGAGTTCGCGCGTCGGAACGCGTTGGACGCCCGGCCTTGCGCGCAACCGCTCCGCCGTGCTCAGCTCACTGCTTGGCAACGGGCGCGTGCTGCATGTCGTGCTGCGCGATGACCGACCGCACGACATCGTTCATCAGCGCCATTCGGACTGCAAGCGGGGTCGAGGTCAACTTGATCATCACCGCAACGGCATAACTCTTTCCGTCAGGGGCGGTCAGGATGCCTACGTCATTGTATCCGGTCTGTTTTCCTCCCAGCACCTGGCCGGTTCCCGTCTTGTGGTTGAGCGCCCAGCCGGGCGCGAGTCCCCCCTTCAGCCGGTTGGGGCCGGTGTGAGTTTCGCTCATGATCGTCAGCAGGCGCTCGGTCGAGGCTGGAGATAGGAGCTCGCCCCGCTTTAACCGCGCAAGCGCGCTCACGATCCCGCTCGGCGCGGCGCCGTCATCGGGATTGGCGACGTAGCGGTCGAACGCGGTCTGCCGGATGTTCATCGGAAGCGCGTCGCGCACCTCGAAGAACTTGTTCCCGATCGAATAGTCCTGCGACCAGGCGAGCCCGGCGATCCGGCTTTGCATCGCCCGCTCGCCGTCGGCGAAGCGGATCGCTCCGAGGTGCTTGCGGGCGATCATCGCCCTAACCGCCTGCGGGCCGCCGACTGTGCGCATCAGCTTGTCGTTGGCGGTGTTGTCGCTCTGGGTGATCTCCCGCAGCATGAGGTCGCCGAGCGTGGTCGTGAAGCTGCCCGTTTTCAGCACCTCGTCGGCGATCGGCTGGTGGAACAGGGTGAGATCACCCCTGGTCAGCGTGACCGGATCGTCCAGCTTCACCTTGCCGCGGTCGACCGCATCGAGCGCGGTGATCGCCACCCATAATTTGCTCACGCTCTGCTGGGGGTAAAGTTCTTCGGCTTTCCAGCCGGTCGACCATCCATCGTCGATGGAGCTGACCGCGATTCCGACGCGCCCGTCAAAGCTGCGACCCAGTTCGTCGATGCGATCGCGAATATAGGCTGGCGCTGGCGCGGCTTGCCGGACGTTAGCGGCCGTCGCTTTGTTGCTTTTGCCCGCGGGTGCTTGGCTTGCAGCCGTCGCGATGACGGACGCCACCGACCCGATCAGCAGCGTCAGGCCGAACCATCGGCCGACTGACGTCATGACTTCATTTCTCCAGCGATCTAACCGAACGATTGCAGCGGTTTAGCTCTCGCGAGGTGAATGCGTGCTTCACGACAATCGCGCTTATTGAGGACCGGGCATCAGCGCGGCGGACTCGATCTCGTCGAGTGCCCGGTGGGCAGCGATGTAGCGTCGTGCCTTGTTCGTCCAGTCCGTCGCCCGCGAGGCACCCGGCAGCCGCATCGTCTCCGCAAGGGCCTGGTCGACGTCGCCCGAGGACAAGCGCTGGAGAGCGCGCTGGTATCGCGCTTCGCTGTTGACCGCTGGCCGGTCGGCTCGATGCACCTCGACCAATGAACCCAGCTCTCGCTTGAAATTGGTCCACCAGTTGTCTTCCAGACCACCCCTGCGAAGGTCCGGTCCCAGCGTCTCATATTGGGCGATGAGGTCGTTGAGGCGTACCGGCTGGTGCGAATTGGTGATGATCGTCGCTACTGCGGCCTCGTGCTGCGCACCGAAGCGCTGGAGCAGCAGATTCTCAAGATAACCAAGTGCCACGCCGCGATCGATCGCGCGGCGAGCGGCGAATGCGACGACGAGCGCATCTGCGCGGCCGGCGGACCCCTCCGCTCGCTGGGTAGCATTTTCAACCCGCGCTAGCCGGTCTTCAAGCGCGGTGATGCGAGCATCGTCGGCAGGTGACGCTGTCGGCGCGGGCGGTGGCGACGCGTTTGTCGCCGGCGGCTTCAATGTCAGGATCTCGGGCTGCGGCGGCGGTGCGATTCCGAGAAAGCGGGCGGCCGGTTGATAATGCGCCAGCGCCCATATCGCGGCTGCCGCGCCGGCCAGGATGAGGACAAGGCCGACGAGAAGTCGTCCGCCCCATCCCATTCGAGTACCGCTGCCGTTCATTTCGGGTGCGGGTTGTTGCACAGCCTCGACGCGAGAGCCAGCAGCGCCTCGTCGGTCGGCTGGTCGGCAATGTCGAGCGACTTCCATCCGCCCGCGAGCTCCTCGGCTGCGGCTCGGCTGATTGCCGCGATCGCGACCTGGCTCCGGTCCTTGACCAGTTCCGCAAATCGCCGCCCTGCTCGC
>DASSIU010000097.1:0-3495 GCA_035691585.1 Sphingomicrobium sp.
GCGAAGGTATCGACCGCTATGCGGCGATTTACCTCAGCTTGGTCCGGGGTACGTCACCGGATCGTCGTTGAACGCCTTGGACAGCGTGATCGGCCCCTTGGCGATCGGCTTCCAGTGCAAGTCGCCCATCATCCACGCCCCTGCGAGGCCGCAGACCAGCCAAATGAATCCCCCAACTGCCGCAAAAGCCTTCATCGGAGTCCCTCCATGCAGGGAAACACCGGTTCATTCTCCGCCCAAAGTGCGAACGAGGCGTAAAGAAGAGTTAATCCGCGACGGGAACCGGCCTCTTCTTGGTCCCCGCCTCTTCCTCGTCCATGTAGCGAATCTCGGCTGTCGCGGCGCGGTCGCTGATCGTCCAATCGGGATGCAGCGCCTTGAGTTTCGGTTCAACGAACTGGACCAAGGCGTCACCCTTCAGGCTATCTCTGCGCCCTTGGGCGACCAGGCGCTGCAGATCGAGCAGATATGAACGGAAGTCCTTGACGTCGGCCAGATCAGCGACGTCTCCGTGCCCCGGCACATAGACCATGTGCGGGGCGTCACGCATTCCGGCGAAAGCGCTGTCCGTCGCCTGCCACTCGGCAACCGAGCCGTCGATCAGGTTCGGAGGAATCTTTCGCCACAGCATGTCGCCGGTGAACAGCACCTTTGCATCGGGAACGAAGACCGTGAGGTCGCCACCCGTGTGGCCCAGGACCGTGCGCACCACGACCTTCCGCGAGCCAAGCCAGACCGCCAGGTCCTTGTCGGTGACGACGTCCGGCAAGGGCAACGCCTCGATCCGGCTTTTCATCTCGGGTGTGATTCGATCGCCGAGCAGGTTGATATTGTTGACCCGAACCCAGCCTCGAACATTCTTGTGCGCGATGATGATCGCGCCAGCCTCGCGCAGCGCCTCGTCCCCGCCCGTATGGTCGACGTGATAATGGGTGATTACGACGTAGCGGATCGGCTTGGGTGTCAGACGATGGATTTCGCCGACGAGGGCCCGCGCGGCATCGAGATTGAAGAAGCTGTCGATCACCAGCACGCCGTCGTCGCCGATGACGAACCCGGCATTCGAGCCGGCCTTGTGCTCGGGCCCGTCGATCGCCGCGTAAACCCCCGGGCCGACCTGCTTCAACACAAAGGGAAGAGCCGGTGAGCTGGCGGGCTGGGCCCCGCCCGATCCACCCAGTGCGACGAGTGGAAGGAGCGCAACGAAAATGCGTCGGATCATCGGCGGAGACTGTAACGGATCGCAAACCTGCGCAATGTCCATCGCGCTCGATGGACGGCTTGGCGCAAGCTGGCGGAGCAAGATCGCGCCTCGGTGATTATTCGCTCGAGGCCTGCCTCCCAACAGCCCAAGTAAGAGCGGGTCTCGGCGGCTCGGCAGCGAGCAACGCGCTACCGAGCCGCCTCACGGGCGGTCTCATTTTTCTCTAACTCGCTGGCGGACGGTCGGAAGGAGAAGCCCGGCGCGGCAGCCGCCGACCGCGCCGGCGGCAGCTTGACCGTGACCGAACCTTGTCCGCCACCCTCGTAAGCCTTGCCGCAAGCGCTCACGGCGAACGCCAGCATGAGAATGAGTGTCCTCAGTTCGGAACGGGCCATTCGACCTTGGTCTTCGGGCGCCCGGTGGATTCCTCGACGCCCTTGATGGGAAGCGGAACGAGGATCGGGCGGCGGATCGATCGCTGTTTCGAAATGTCGCTGAGGCGGCTGAGCGGAACCGGGCGGTTCATTCCGGCGGTTCCGTGGATTCCGAACCCGGGTCCGAGACCTCGAACGAAGCTTGCTCCTCAGAATCCCGAACCACGCGATAGCGGCTCGCGATATTCTCCAGCCGCAAGCCCGCGGCGCGATCCTCTTCGGATCGAAAAGCCTGATTGCTCTTGAATAGTTTCATCAGCGGTGCCCCCTTCCTTCACCGCCACGCCGCCGGCCATGTTCGGAAAGAAACGTTGACGAAGTGTAACCGGGCCTAAACCGGGCAGTCCTTGACGAACTCCGCCTCGACCACCTGGGCCTGGAAAGAGACGATGCGGGCCCGGATGCATCCCATCCGGTAGAGATGGATGCCGACCTGCTCTCCTGGGACAAACACCTGGTCGGTTTCGAACTCGCAGCCATTGAAACCCAGCAGGCGCAGGCGGACCTGAGCTTCACTGCCATCGGCACGCGACACGCGAACTCGCATGGCTGCTTTGGCGGATCGTTCCAACGTCAAAGTCATGACGCGCACTCCTCACCCCCAACCCCAGCCAAAGGGCTGAAAATACGAAGATTCTCCTTCGAACTTCGGTCAAGAATCGATTCACCAGCTTGAGCTGGGCAGCCTATTTCGCGTCGGAGCCGTCGCTGGAGCTCAGATAGTTGGGAGTCATCACCGCGGACGCCTTGGTGCCCGGCTTGGTCGGCTGGAGCAGCTTCAGGTTGAATTTCTCTTTGAACTGACAGCCGAACTGAGTGCCCTTGGTCCAGCGGATTTCGGATTCGATCAGGCCGCCCGCGGCGAAATCGAGCTGAACCTCTGCGCCGACGGGAAGCTCTTCGCGGCACTCGACCAGCGCGCCGCCGCTCGAGATGTTGCGGAGGCGAGCGCCCAGAACTCTCCCCTGGTAGTGGAGCAACGCGGCGCGGATGATCCGGACGCGCGGCTCGCGCGCGGGATATTGCGGCTCCGTCCGCTCGATCGCACCCTTCGAGGCGAGCGCGCCCGCTTCCTCGGGCGGCATCGGCTTGCCGAAAATGTAGCCCTGGACCAGCGAACATCCGAGCGAGCGGACCAGCGCCAACTCTTCCGGCGTCTCGACGCCTTCCGCGGTGGTCTGCATCTTGAGGTCCGACGCGAGGCCGACCATGGCCCTGATCAGCGCCGCATTGCGGCTCTCCGGGTCGGTGGCTCCGGTCACGAACGAGCGGTCGATCTTGATCTTGTCGAACGGCACCCGCTGCAGATAGCTGAGCGACGAATAGCCCGTCCCGAAATCGTCGAGCGCGAGCTTGAGACCGATGGCCTTGAGGCTGGCGATCATGTCGTGGACATGATCGTCGTTGCTGAGGAACACGCCCTCGGTAATCTCCAGCTCCAGCCTCTTGGCGGGCAGCTGCGTGTCGCTGAGCACCATGCGAACAATCGTCGGGAGCGCCGGAGACTTGAACTGCACGGGCGACAGGTTGACCGCGACGGTGATCTGCTTCGGCCATTTGGCGGCTTCGGCGCAGGCGGTACGCAGCACCCATTCTCCGATTTCGTCGATAAGCCCGATTTCCTCGGCGAGCGGGATGAACTCGACGGGGCTCACCGGGCCATGCTCGGGATGATCCCAGCGGATCAGCGCCTCGAAGCCGGTGACCGCCTCCGTGGAGGCGTCGACACACGGCTGGTAGACGAGCCGCAGCTCCCCCTTCTCCAGTGCGACACGAAGGTCGGATTCCATCAGCTGACGCTGCCGCGCCGCCTCGTGCATCTCGGGCTCGAAGAAGCGAAAGCAGCCCTTCCCCGCG
>DASSIU010000098.1:0-4199 GCA_035691585.1 Sphingomicrobium sp.
CCCAGCACGATCGCGAAGGTGATGATCGACATGACGCCGGTGAAGGTGAACTGGCTGGTGACCGTAAAGGGATGCGCGGCGGCGATGACACCGAACGGCATGTTGCCCATGAGGTTGGCGAACAGCAGGAAGACGAAGGCGGTGAAAACCCACGGCAGATACGTCTTGCCTTGCGGCCCGATGCTGACATTGACCATGTCGTCGACAAAGCTGATCAGCCCCTCGACCGCGACTTGCCACCGGCCCGGGATCAGCTCGCGTTTCATTCCGCCGAACATGAACACCCAGATCGTGCCGAGGACGATCAGCGTCCACAGCGCGCTATTGGTGAAGACGAACGGATTGTTGTGACCGAACGAACCGAAAATCGGCTCGATCACGAACTGGTGCATCGGGTCGATATCGGGAGCGGCAGCCAAGTCAGTACCTCTATTCCTGCCCGTCCGGGTTGTTGCCCCGCGGCTTGTTTGAAATCCGAATGACGCTGATGAAGCCGCCGGCGAAGCCGACAAACATCAGGATCAACATCAGCCAGGGCGCGGTTCCAAGCCAACGGTCGAGCAGCCAGCCCACGATCCCGCCGCCGAGCGGACCACCGACGAGCTGATTGACGACCAGCCGGCCAGCACGAGTGCTGGAATCGCCCTGTTCCTTGGCGGTCTTCTCCGCTTTGCGCCTTTGCAACCGGTCGAGCCGCTCATCGAGCGATCCAAGCCGCGCATCGGGTGGAAGCTTCGGGACCTCTTCGGAATCGTCCTCTGCCATGCGTCTCCCCTGTGCGTCGCCCCTGCTGAAACTCATGAGGGACCAGACAAGGGACGAGAAACATGGCGGAAGCGACACCGCCAAGGCGCGGCCCCTTTATGAACGGGGTGGTGACAAGTCAACCGCACCAAGTGCCGGAATGGGCCTTCAGCGGCAGTCGGCTGGGACCGGCGCCGGCTGGCCCGGAACGACCCGGCGCCAGACGCCGTCATTCAGCAGATATGGCTCGCCGGGAGCAAGCCTGGTGAAGAGTTGGCAGGCCGTCGCGCGACCGACCAGATCGGGCGAAACCTGCCGGCGTGAACCGAGCTCGGTATAAAGGTTTCGACGCTGGATGTTGATCGCGAGGACCTGCCGTCGAAGCGCCGGCGGTGGCGCAACGGCGAAGCCCATGTACCCGTCGAAACGCTCGCCCACCTGTCCGTCGGCGATCGCCTGCGCGAGAAGGGTCGACTGCGCGATGGCCGCCGCCGGAACCAGCGCCGCGAGGAGGAGGACGAGGACGCGTTTCATTTCTTCGTTGTCGGCGGCGGCGGGAAGGCCTGCGGGTTCTTCTGGATCAGCTGCTGCACGTCCTGCTGAAGCCGGACCGTGACCTGCTGGCTGATGTTGACGTTGAGGTTCACGTCGATGGGCTTGTCCGGCGCCTTGACGGAGATGCAGCCGCCAAGCGGCACCGCGATTGCGAGGCCGGCGGCAAGCCGCGCGGCCATTGTCCATGCTCTTGTCACTTCTTTCCTCCGGGCGGTGGTGATTGGTTGGGGGATTTGGGCTGCGGAGCAGGCACGCTGGTTTGCTCCTCGTTCTTGCTGCTGCTCAGCACCTCGACCTTGAGCGCTGGCGAGTCGATCGGGAACGGCATCACCGGAGCGATAACCTGCGTCGGGTCCTTGAACGCCTTCGCCATCTGGATCAGCGCCCGGAAGGGTCCATTGATGTTCACGTTGAGCCGCAACGGCAGCTGCGAGAAGACCCGACGGACCAGCCCGGCGACGAGGCCGTGCGACGGGCCGAGGGAAACGCCGTCGATGGTAAGCCTGGTCGCGAACTCGCCGGCAAGATCGCCGTCGAGCCTGACGATCATCGACTTGAACCGGATGTCCTGCAGCAGGTCGAACGCCACTCCCGCAGCCAGTGCCTTGGGTCTGGTGCCGCCATATTTGAGTTCGCCGCCGGGCGGCCGTGAATCGAGCCGGCCGCCGACAATACGGCCGCCGTTCTCGTCGAAGATCATCGGCAGCACGCCGTCGAACGTGCCACTGAGCTCGATCCCGGAAAAACCGAGGCTGTCGACGAACTGCTTGGCGTCGAACCCTTGCAACTCGAACGTCAGCCGCTTGGCGCTCGGGCTACCGAAGTTAAGCACCGTTTCGTGCAGGATCAGCTTGCCGCCCATGAACGGCCACTCGCCCCGCTCGATGCGAACGAGGTTATGCGGCAGCAGCTGATAGCTGATCACACCGTTGTTCACGAGAATTCCGGGGTTGATCGACTGGACGGTCGCGACCTGGTGCGGCGCGCTCTGGAGGCCCAGCAGGTCAGTGAAGTGCAAATTGGTGCTAAGGCCGGTCACCGGTCCGAACGGCGCCGCCAAGGCCATGTTGGCGGTCGAGAAATCGCCGGTCGACGTGACCTTGCCTCCGGCGCCCCAATCGATCCGTCCCTGTCCTTTGACCGTGCCGTTGACGAGCGCGACGACTCCTTCCGTCAGGCGTGTAAGGGCGTCGGGTTGGAAGTTCGGGCCGAACGCCAGGCCCGGCACATCGAGAAGCGCGTGTCCGGCGCCCGTCGATAGTCGGTGCTCGATGCTGACGTCGGTCACCAGCGTTCCTGTCCCCGGATGCTTCAACGAGCCGGTCGCTCGAACGGTATCTCCCGCCAGAACGAAGTGCAGGTCGTCGGTGCGCAGCGGATAGAAGCGCGGATCGGGAGCTCGATCGGAGACGGTCGCCGCGCCGTTGATCGTCAGCGCCTTGCTCCGAAAGAGCCAGCTCCCGGCAGCTTCGCTAAGTTGCAGCGGGACCTTGCCGATGGTGCCTCCCGCGCCGCTGAAATCGCCGTGGAGGTTGCCGGAGATGCTGCCGCTGAGCCGCGCCGCATCGAAGACGATCGGCGACGTCTCTCTGCCGAGCCGCGCGGCGACGGAATTGAAGCTGAATCGCTGGTCAACGAGTTGTCCACCAGCAGCCTGGACGTGCAGCGGCGAGCTGCCGATCCGGCCGTTCAGCACCGGCGCCGTGAAGCGAGCAGCGGTCACTACCCGACCACCGGGCCCCTTGGAGACGATCGCGCCGCCAATGGGGCATACTGGCAAACGCGTGGTCCCGAGCTGGACGGTACTCATCTGCAGCGCGTTGAAGCTGACCAAGACGCATGACGTGCCGAAGGCGAAACTGCCCGCGTGGCCGATATGACCGCTGATCGGCAGGCGTAGCGCCTGTACCCGGCCGTTGGGGAAAGGCCCATCGAGCTGCGCGATCGTGCTGAGCGCGGTCGAGCCGTTCGGTCCGGGACCGAACTGGATTGGGGCCAGCGCGAGCCGCTGCCCGTTGGCTGCGGCGTAGGGCGCTAGGTCGGCGCGCCCGCTTAGCGGAGCATCAAGGTGCGGCTGGCTGAGCGAGACTCGGCCCTGCGGCAGTCCGCCGCCCGCCATCTCGATCGTGCCGTCGATCCTCAGGCCGCCGGAGGGCCAATAATAAGTGACACCGCTGCCGCCGAACAGTCGAGCATGGGCACCGGCCGGCCCCTGAATGATCGCGTCATTGACCCTTGCCGCGCCACCTCCGGGGAAATTGACGACGCGGATGGCGCCATCGATATCGAAATGGCGCGCGGTCCGGGTGATCGCCGCGGCCATTTGGGTCGCAATTGGACCAAGCGGGGTAGCGGCCGCGGCGGCCAATGGTTGCGTTACGCCCGCGAACATCGAGGGAGCGAGTGAGGCGCTGTCCGTATCGAAACTGCCGTTCAGCGCAAAAATGCCCTCCCTCAAGCCCAACCGATAGCCGCCGGTCACATAGGTCACATCGGCAAAGATCGTGCCGAGCCGCGACTTCTGGGCGGACAATTTCACTCGTCCAGCCACGTCTCCGATCGATCCCTTGTAGGTAATGTCGCCAGTGAAGTTGGCGAGGCCGTTAGCGCCCGCGACCAGCGTCGCGATGGCCATGCGCCCGCTGCCGTTCAGGCTGGTGAAGGATTCGTTGAAGCTCGTCTTTGCATCGAAGCGCGGACTGGCGACCTCGAATCGACTTACCGGACACGAAAAGCGATCCAGCGTCACTGGGCCTTCGAAGCCGGGGCGGCGCGCAGTCACCGCGACAGCAAGATAGGCGTGCAGGTTGGTTCCGGCGCACCGTCCCGGAACCAGCCGCGGGCTGACGATCGCTGCGTGACCGGTGAAACCGCCGCTCAACTTGCCGGTGCCCTCGACA
>DASSIU010000099.1:0-6010 GCA_035691585.1 Sphingomicrobium sp.
CCTGGATCGTCCAGTGAAGGCCATCGACAAGGACAGCGGCATCGGTGCCGACCTTACCGAACTCCGCCGCACCGTGGAATCGCTCGATCCGAAGGGCGCAACCAAGCCGCGCAAGCTGCTGGGCATCATCCCATTCGGCAACCGCGTGAACCGGTACTTCGACAAGTATCGAAGCTCGCAGACCCACATCAAGAGCATTCTCGGCAGCCTCGCAAACGGCAAGGACGAGCTGCTGATGGACAATGCGGCGATCGACACGGAGCGCGCGAACCTGTGGAAGACGATGCACAAGCTCGAGCAGATGGTGCACATTTCCAAGACGCTCGACCAGCAGCTCGAGGACAAGGCCAACGAGCTCGATGCGACCGATCCCGCCAAGGCCAAGGCGATCCGCGAAACCGCATTGTTCTACACGCGCCAGCGCACGACCGACCTGCTGACGCAGATGGCGGTCACCGTTCAGGGCTACCTCGCGCTCGACCTCGTCAAGAAGAACAATGTCGAGCTGGTGAAGGGCGTCGACCGCGCCTCGACCACCACGGTCGCCGCGCTGAGGACGGCTGTCACTGTCGCGCAGGCGATGACCAACCAGAAATTGGTGCTCGAGCAGATTACCGCGCTCAATACGACGACGGCCGGAATGATCGACGCGACGGGCGAAATGCTGCGCACCCAGACCGGCGCAATCCACGAACAGGCCGCGAGCTCGACCATACCGCTGGAGACGCTGCAGCGCGCGTTCCAGAACATCTACGATACAATGGACCAGATCGACCAGTTCAAGGTGCAGGCGCTCGGCAACATGAAGCAGACTGTCGACACGCTTGGGCGGGAAGTCGAGAAATCGAAGGGCTACATCGCCCGGGCCGAGGGGGTGAACCAGGCCAAGCTCGAAGGCGCCACATCGCCGTTGACGCCGATTGAAGCGAAGTGACCGACGTCACCGACAAGGTTGAACGCGCGATCGCGCGGTTCGAACGGGTCACGCGCCAGCTCGACGAGCGCGGGGGACCGTCCGGCGAGGCGGCTCGGCGCGAGCGGCAGCGGCTGAATGCCGGGCTCGGCCGAACGATGGCGCGCGTGGCAGCGGTTGTCGTCGTCATCTGGCTAGCGACGATCATCGTCGGTCTGGTGCAACCGATCGGAATGTTCGGATTCCTCACGGCGCTCCTAGTCACCGTGGGTGTCGCGGCGGTCCTGATCGCCCGTGGCGGCCGCCAAGCGATCTCGGCTCCCGCGCCAAGCGCGGACCTCCCCAATGGCGCCATGGTCGAGCGGTTCGATTCCTACATGTATCGCGTGCGAGGGAGCCTCCCGCCGCCCGCCCGGGCCGAAATCGACGCGATCAGTCGCGTGCTCCCACCGCTCAAGCAAACCTTGGAAAGGGTCGAGACGCTGGACCCGGCCGCCCAGGATGCGCGTCGCCTGATGTCGGTTCATTTGCCGGGCCTGATCGATCGCTACCTTCGGGTCCCGCCAGCCTATCGCGGCGAGAAGGACGGCGAGGATAAGACCGTCGATCAACGCCTCGTCGAAGGGCTTGCCGCGGGCCGTTCGGCGCTGGCGGAAGTTTCGGAACAGCTCGCGCGCGCCGACATGGCTGCGCTGGAGACGCAAGGGCGCTTCATTCAGTCGCGCTACGGAGACGATCCCGAATTGGCGCGTCCGGCCAAGGGAGCGGACCGCAGCACCATAGACAGCTAGGCGCCCCAATCACTTAAGCGTTGCACCGAGCGGCTCCGCCGCCCATGATAATCGCGGGTAAACGGCGGCTGGGGCTAAAGAGATGCAGCTTGCCCTCTCCATGGCTGGCGAGAAGAGCGGACGCAGCTTCCGGCTGCCGTCGGCTATCCCCCCGTTCAACACCGCGACCTACCGGCTGTTCACCCTGGTGTGGATGTTCGCCTTCGCGCTGGCGCTCGTCGGGCCGATCGCCGGCTTCTACCTTCGCTACACCGAGGCAGCGAACAATTCGCAGCTTCTTCTCGGAAGCCGTGCGGGATTCGCGGTATCGCCTAGCGATGCAACCGCGGTCAGATTCACCATCGGTCCGCAAGCGAGCAAGGCAGGCATCGTCCCGGGCGATCACATCTTGGCGATCTACGGGGTTCCACTTCCGCCCAAGATGCCGGTGGACGAGGCGACCCTGGCGGCCCACGCCAACGATCCCGCCTACATCACGCTCGGCAACCTGCTTTACGGCACCGACAGCGCCGACGTGCCCCTCACGGTGCGCGATCCGAGCGGAAAAGTTCGCGACGTCACCGTCACGACCGGCGAGCAGCATATCGACAGCGGCGCCCGGGCGCTTGGCATTCCGCCCAGGTGGCTGGGGTTCATCGACCTGCTGCACGTTCTTGCCTACCCGTTCCTCCTGTGGGCGGCATGGCTGCTCCATCACCGCAACGCGCGGGATGCCGTAAGCTCGATCTTTTCGCTTGCCGTGCTGCTGACGATGGGGGCGGAGCAGCCTTCTTCGGTATTCCTGGCGCACATCGGCGTTCCGCTTCGGCTCAACGTCGCGATTTTCGATCTCGGCAACGTGCTGCTCCTGACCGGAATCCTGCTGTTCCCGCACGGAACTCTGTCGTGGCGCCGACTCGCGCTGATGGCGGTCATCCCGGTGCTGCTGTTCCTGCAGGGCGGACTTTATCTCACCTGCTTCATCTGCTTCATGATTTTGGGCGTCCTCGCGCTATTGCGCTGCCTGCGTCTCACCGACTCGAGCGAGCAGCGCCAGCAAATCCGATGGGCGCTGCTCGGGATCACCGGCTACGCCGTACTTCGGTCGCTGTCCGGGATCGCGGACGCACTGAAATGGACGACGGACAGCTTCGGGCATCAGCTGCTGGTCGAGATGTCGGCTGGAGTCAGCTTCGCGCTGGCAGTGCTGGTGCTCCAGCTCGGCCTGTTGATCGCGCTGGTCAGGTACCGGCTCTACGATGCCGAGTTCGTCATCAGCAAGTCAGCCAATATCGCGCTGATCACGGTGGGCGTGGCGGCCGTGTTCGCGGGCACCGCAGATGGCCTGAAGCAGATCGTCTATAATTATTATGGCAACACCAATACCGAAGGCCCGGTGATCTTCGCCGCAGCGCTGTCGACGGTGTTGGTCAATCCCATCCAGGAACGGGTGCAGCGATGGTCGGAGCGGCGTTTCCAGAAGAACCTGTTCCTGCTGCGGGAAGATCTCCCCGAAGTCGTCCGCGACATGCGGGAAACCGCCTCGTTGGGCGACATGCTGGATGAGATTCTCGAACGCGTCGATCGCGGCGTCAGGGCGGTCCGGAGCGCATTGATCGTCAACGGCTGCGTGCTTCGAGCGCGGGGGCCCTCGATCGACGAGGTCGAGGCATGGAGGACCACCAAATTCGCTCAAGATTACAAGAGCGACGTGTGCGAGCCATCCGATCGCACCTTCCCGATACGCGTCCCGCTGGTGCCCAGCTCGGATAACGAAGAGCCGATCGGATTCCTGCTGGTCGGCCCGCGTCCCGATGGCTCGATTCCCAGCCGCGACGAGCAGAAGGCGCTGAAGGAGGTTTCTGAATCCGTTGCCCGGGCCATTCGCACCGTGATCAAGCGAGAAGCGCGCGAGCTTCAGGTGGCCGAGCTCATTGCCGACAATGCCCGGCGCATCGAGGCGCTGGAGGCTCTTCTTGGAGGGGCTACGGTGGGCCCGGGCCGAGCGCGTCCGCGCAGCATTTGAGGCGGATTTAATCCTGCTTAATTGACCGCATCCGAATCAAAGCATAATTTACCGGCAAAGCAGCACTGCAATTCGACTCGGGCCGCTGCCCTGCGGGACGCGGAAATCTTTTTGCGAATTTCAGAATGAGGAGCTTGATGATGCGGAAGCCCGTGCTGTGGGGCGCAGCAGTCGCGATCGCTTTGGGGTCGACGGCGAGTCTCGCCAACGTCGTCGTAGTTAGATCGCTGGGACCCTCGTCCAAGGAATATCCGCCGGGCAAGACACTTCCCGAGACCGCCAAGATTACCTTGCAGGGCGGCGATGTCGTCACGGTCATCGGCCCGAGCAGCGCGCAGACGCTGCGCGGCCCGGGAAATTTCGATGCGAAGCAGGTCACGCTTGCTTCGGCCGCCGGTCAGCGCGGTCGGTTCGGTGCGCTTCGAGCGGCAGAGGTCGCGCATAACCCCAGCATTTGGGACGTGGATGCGACCGCCGGGGGCAAGGTGTGTGTCGCCGAAAAGTCGCCTCTCCAGCTATGGCGGGCCGACAGCGAAGCCCCGATCACAGTTCAGATCCGTTCCGCCGATGGCCAGTCGCAGCAGCTGAGCTGGGCAGCGGGCAAGGCGCTCGCGCCATGGCCGGCCGCGCTGCCGATCAAGAGCGGTGCTCAATATTCGGTCGAATGGCCGGACGGCGGCGATTCGAGCAAGCTCGACGTGGTGACCGTCGCCGATCCGCCGCAGGATCTTGTCGGCGCGGCGCAGGTGCTGCTCGAGAATGGGTGCCAGAAGCAGCTCGATCTACTGGTCGAGAGCGCCAGCAAAGTCGGCAAGCAGCCTTAACCGACTATCTTGTCAGCCTTGAGGCGATGAATTTCATCGGGTGAGAGCCCGAGGCTGCCAAGTATCTCGTCAGTGTGCTGGCCGAGGCGCGGTGGCGGCAGGTCTGAGTCCACTCGTTCGTCATCGAGGCGAAGGGGGGAACCGACCAGCGGTTGCCCGGCAATATTCCTAACCATCTGGCGATGCTGGGCCTGGACGTCTGCAAGGGCTTCGCTGATCGAATTGATTGGCCCGGCGGGGATTCCGGCCGGCTCAAGCTTGTCGAACCATTCGCTAGCAGTCTTCTTTCGAATGCATTCGCTCACGATGCCAACGATTTCGTCGCGATTGGCGACGCGCGCCGCGTTGGTCGCGAACCGCTCGTCCGCCACCCACTCGGGATGGCCGCAAAGCTCTGCGAGGCGCGCGAACTGGCGATCGTTGCCGACCGCAATGATCAGCGGCTTATCGGCGGCGGCGAATAGCTGGTACGGCACGATATTCGGGTGCGTATTGCCTTGTCGCGGCGGGTCTCTGCCGGAGATTAGGGCATTCGAGGCCTGGTTCGCGAGCATGGCGATTTGCGTGTCGAACAACGCCATGTCGATGTGCGTCCCCTCGCCTGTCTTTTCCCGGCGGTAAAGCGCGGCGAGGATTGAGACCGCCGTGTACATGCCGGTGAACAGGTCAACGACCGCGACACCGACCCGCATTGGGCCGCCTCCTGGCTCGCCGTCCGGCAAGCCAGTGATGCTCATCAGTCCGCCCATGCCCTGGATGATATAATCGTAGCCGGCCCGATCGGCGTAGGGGCCGTTCTGCCCGAAACCCGTGATCGAGGCGTAGATGAGTCCCGGATTGGCAGAGCGAAGCGATGGCGCATCAAGCCCGAACTTCTCCAGTCCGCCGACCTTGAAATTCTCGATCAGTACGTCGGCTTCCGAAGCAAGCCTGCGTACCAGCGCAGCACCCGCCGGTCGCGAGAAATCGATCGCAGCAGACTTCTTGCCGCGATTGCAGCTCAGGAAATAAGCGGCGACGCGATCGTCGCCCTCGCCGAACCAGGGCGGTCCCCAGTGACGCGTGTCGTCCCCTGCGCCGGGGCGCTCGATCTTGATGACCTCCGCGCCGAGATCGGCAAGCAATTGCGTGCACCAGGGCCCGGCAAGCACCCGACTTAAGTCGACCACCTTGATTCCCTGGAGCGGTTTCAATGTCGGCGCCTCCAGAACCGGCGGTCGCTGAGGATGGCATGCGCTGCATTATGGCCGGGCGCGCCGGTGACACCGCCGCCCGGATGCGCGCCCGATCCGCACAGGTACAGGCCCTTGAGCGGCATGCGATAATCCGCCGCGCCGATCATCGGCCGCGCGCTGAACAGCTGGTCGAGGCCCATCTTGCCGTGAAAGATATCGCCGCCGATCAGGCCGAAACGCCGCTCGAGGTCCAACGGCGAGTGGATCTGGCGGCCCAGCACAGACTTGGCGAATCCAGGTGC
>DASSIU010000100.1:0-4949 GCA_035691585.1 Sphingomicrobium sp.
CCGAGCCTCTGCAGTCACAAGTAAGTTGCTCGCCGCCTTGGCTCTCGCTTCGGCCTCGTCTCGCGCGCGCTCTTGCTCGCTGCCATCGCCGAGCGTTCCCAGCTGCTCGGTGAGCTTGCGTCGCTCGTGTTCGGTTCGCTCGAGCTGGGCCTTCGCCGCTTCCAGGGCCGCCTCTGCAACTCGCCGCTCGGCGCGCATTGCTGCCTGTCGCGCGAGCAGCTCGGCCAATGTGGTTTCGGCTTCGCGCGACGCGGTTTCCGCCACGCCAAGCTCGGTCGCGATTCGGGACGAAAGAGCCTCCGAATCCTCGAGGCGGGCAGCGATCGCGGTGCGCTCGGCTTCGAGCTGCGCGATGGCCTTCGCGGCATCGCCCTTGAGCGCTTCTTCGCGCTCCATGTCCGCAGCCAGCGACGCATCGAGCCGATCAAGCTCGGCCAGGCGCCGGGCCACGGTATCGCGCCGCGCCCGGGCCGCGGCCAGGTGGTTCGCCAGCTCGTGGCCCTGGTCGCGGAGTTCGATCAGCGCATTGCGCTTCGCCGTGAGCTCAGCGTTCGCGCGGTCGTGAGCGGCCTGCGCCTCGACGATCGCCGCATGGATGCGCTCGACCTCCTCGGCAGCCGCACTCGCCTCCGCGGTTGCGGCTTCTGCGGCGCGCTCCGCCTCGACCCACCGCGCGTGCAGCAGGCGCGCTTCGACGCCGCGGATTTGGTCGGTGAGCTTCCGGTACCGCTCCGCTGCGCGGGCCTGACGCCTTAGCTGTGCGGCGCGTTGCTCCTGGTCTCCAAGAATTTCGCCCAGCCGTGTCAGATTGGCCTCGGCCGCCCGCAGCTTCTGCTCGGCATCCTTGCGCCGCGCGTGCAGGCCCGAAATGCCGGCCGCCTCTTCCAAGAGCTGCCGTCGCTCGGCAGGCTTGGCGGCAATAACCGAAGCAATCTTGCCCTGGCTGACGAGGGCGGGGGAGTGGGCGCCGGTCGCGGCATCGGCGAACAGCAACGCCACGTCCTTGGCGCGAACGTCGCGGCCGTCGATTCGATAGGCCGAGCCCGCCGCCCGTTCGATTCGGCGGGTGACCTCGCTCTCGCCGCCCGAAGCTTCTTCGCTCGAATCGCGCTCGAGCAGGATCGACACTTCCGCGAAATCCCGTGGCGGACGGGTCGCGGTGCCGGCGAAGATCACGTCGTCCATTCCGCCGCCTCTCAGCGACTTCGGACTTGATTCGCCCATCGCCCAGCGGATCGCCTCGAGAAGATTCGATTTGCCGCAGCCGTTGGGACCGACGACGCCGGTGAGGCCCCGCTCGATTCGGAGCTCGGTCGGCTCGACGAAGCTCTTGAAGCCGCTGAGTTTCAGCCGCCGAATTCGCAAGCTGGCCCTCCCCCCGCGCTCACCTCAGCTCCCGGCGTCCTTCAGAAATGGCTCCAGCGTCGCCCAGTCGTAAGCCGGGACCTGCTTGCCATTGACCAGGAAGGTCGGCGTACCGGTGATCCCGGAATCCGCCGCCGCCTGCGCCATCTTGGCAAGCGCGTCCGCTTCCGGCTGGCTCTTTAGGCACTCCTCGGCCTTCGCTGCGGAAATTCCGTGGGCTGCGGCAATTGGGATGAGGCCAGTCACCTTGGCGACTCCAAGCATCATCTGGTCCTGCGGAAGCGCGTTGAGCTTCTCGGTCTCCGCATCGGTGATCTTGCCGATCCAGGTGGGCTGGGTGGCGTAAAGCTGTTCCGCCACGGGGAAGAAATGCGACGGGCCGCCGCAGCGCGCGACCAACGTCGCGGCGACGTCGATGCCATTCAGGATGTAGGACCGGAACTCGTAACTCGCTTTGCCAGTCCGCACATATTGGCTGATCAGCGGCTTGTAGGCGGTCTCCGCAAAGTGGCGGCAATGCGGGCAGGTCAGCGAACCATATTCGACGATCGCGACCCTCGCCTTGGGGTTGCCCATGACGAAACCGCCGTCGGGACTGGTTGAGAAGGTGTGGGTCCAGTCATGGCTCGCCGCAGTCTTAGCCCCCGGCTTTGCGAACGCGGGCGATGTTACTGCCGTGATCGAAAGCAAACCGACAAGGAGGTGGCCGCCCAGCCTCACTTTACCGCGTCCTCGAGCTGCGGCTTCAGCTTGTCCCAGCCTGCCGTGTCGGCCAGCATCTTGCCGTTGATGACGAAGGCCGGCGTCCCCTGGAACTGCGGGTATTGCGCGTTCACGTCGCTCGTGTGCTGGACCTCGTCATTGATCATTTTCTGGTCGCTGAGGCACTGGTTGCTTTTCGCCTGCGGCAGGCCACGCTCCGCCGCCCAGTCCTGAAGCCCCAGCACGCTCGCCATCTGAACGAACAGCTGGTTTGGCGGCAGGTTCTGGATCTGCGCGAGCTTGCCCTGGGGCGTCGTTTGGACCTTGCCGAGCCAGCTGTCCTGATCCTTGTAGAGGGCCTGCACGAACGGGAAGAATGTCTTCACGCCATTGCAGCGCGCGATCAGGTTCGCCGCCATGTCGATCGGCCCATGGATGATATATGGCCGGAATTCCCAGCTAACCGTGCCCGGCTTCACATATTTCTCGACCAAAGTCGGCATGCCTTCGTCTTCGAAGGCCTTGCAGTGCGGACAGGACAGAGAGCCGATCTCGATGAGCTTCACCTTCGCATTCGGGTTGCCCATCATGTAGCCGCCGGCAGAGGTTGCGTTGACGACGTCCGCCCAGGTGCCGCCCGGTGGGGGATTCGCCTGAGTGATGCTGACCGTCTCGTTGGTCGCGGCGGGGCCGTTGCCGCCATCATTCTTGTTCTTGTTGCACGCGGCGAGCGCCAGCGCCGCCATTGCGCAGGTCAGGAGACTGGGGACCTTCATTCATTCGCTCCGGTTGATCGCGGGTATCGGATCGTCGCCCTCCGTGGAGAGCGACGGAGCACCGGTGCTAGCGGCACTTTGCGCCGCAAGCGACTCTAGGCATTGGCGAAGCTCGGGATCGGCGATTTCGCGCAAGCCGTCGCCCAGCTCCTTCGGCACGGGGCGAAGCTGCGGACGCTCGGGACGCGGAGCCGAGGCGGGGGGCTTGCCCTGCTTAAACACGATCCGGTTGACCGCCGCATAGCCGAAGAAGCGGTTGACCCGCTCGACGATCATTGGAGT
Organism: Sphingomicrobium sp.; assembly: GCA_035691585.1. Lineage (GTDB taxonomy): Bacteria > Pseudomonadota > Alphaproteobacteria > Sphingomonadales > Sphingomonadaceae > Sphingomicrobium. Next base: position 3,126 of record DASSIU010000100.1, read on the forward strand.
GAGATGTTGAATCAGCGGCGCGTGCGCTCCGTCGACGAGCAGGGTCAGCGCGCCTGCCGCTTTCTTGCCAGCCGGGAACTTGATCGATTCGGGCGACGAGACCCTGCCATACCGCTCGCCGACGATTTCGCTCCAGCGGCTGACGATCGAATGCTGGACGAAGCCGAAGCGCTTGAACGACCGCCCGCCGATATCGCCGACGAGGTCGCCGGCTGCGCGGGGCCGGCAGCTTCGCGGCGAATCCGGTTCGTTCTTCCTCTTCGACATCGTCGCTGAGCATGCCATAGCACCTAAGTGACCGCCAACGCCGCGAAGCGACTGATCGAACATTATGTGGATAACTTCAGGCGCCTGCCGTGGCGCTCGCCGCCCGGCAAGCCACCGTCCGATCCATACCGAGTATGGCTGAGCGAAGTGATGCTGCAGCAGACGACAGTGGCGACGGTGACGCCAAGATTTGAGCGGTTCATCGAGCGCTGGCCCACAGTCGAGAGGCTAGCTGACGCGAGCGATGAGGAGATTCTCTCGGAATGGGCAGGCCTGGGCTATTATGCCCGAGCCCGCAACCTCATCGCCTGCGCTCGTGAAGTGGTGAAGCGCGGCGGTTTTCCGAGAACGGCAGCTGACCTGCGTCGGTTGCCCGGAATCGGCGCCTACACCTCGGCTGCGATCGCCGCGATCGCCTTCGGCGAAAGGGCGGCCGCGGTCGACACGAACGTCGAACGCGTGATCGCCCGCCTCTACGGCCTCAGTCATCCGGCGCGCGAGGAGATAGAGCGGTTGACGCTGGGCATGATGCCCGCGGATTGGCCCGGCGATTTCGTCCAGGCGATGATGGACGTGGGCGCGACGATCTGCCGTCCGAAGAATCCGCACTGCGGCGAGTGTCCGCTGGCGGCTGATTGCATCGCCTTCGCTTCTGGCGAACCCGAGGCCTTTCCCCGACCGCAACCGCGCGCAGCCCGTCCGCATAGGCACGGCATTGCTTACTGGACCGAGCGCGGCGGTTCGATCTGGCTCGTCCGACGTCCGACCAAGGGGGTGCTGGGCGGAATGGCGGCCCTCCCCGGCACCGACTGGAGTGAATTGGCGCCTGAGCCCAACCCGATCGTGACGATTCGTCACGTCTTCACCCATTTCTCCCTCGACCTCGCGATCGTTGCCCAATCCGATCCGACAGGTGAAGGCTGGTGGCAGCCGCTCGACGCGATCTCCGAGGCAGGGCTTCCCACGCTGTACCGGAAGGCGGTCCAGGCCGTGCTCGCGGATCGTGACCGACTTGCAGCCTGAGCCATTCTTCAGCGGTCCTGGGCTCGACCGCGCCGACGCGCTGCGCGCCAACCCCGCCACGATCGCCGCGTTGGCGGCTGCTCCTGGAGCGCTTCAGCTCCAATGGAAGGACTGCCTTCCGGAACTGACCGAAGACGGAAGGCTCATGTGGTCGGCCCCGACTAATCCCGAGCTGTTCCTCGGCCTTGAGGGCGATTCCGCGCGATTCTCCGCGATCGAGCCGGTCACTGCCGACGCTCGCCTCGTCCTGCCGCTGATCACTGGCCTCGACGGCGACGATGCGCCTGTGTTCGCCGCTGCGCTTAGCCTCGGGCGCTGGCATAGCCGCCATCGCTTCTGCGCCAATTGCGGTCATTTGACCGAAATCGTCCGGGGCGGCTGGTCGCGCCGCTGCCCCGCGTGCGCCGCTGAGCATTATCCCCGGGTTGATCCTGTCGTGATCATGCTCGCGGAGCATGACGGCCGATTGCTTCTCGGCCGTCAGCCGCACTATCCGGCAGGCCGCTATTCGGCGCTCGCCGGCTTCGTCGAGGT
>DASSIU010000101.1:0-2503 GCA_035691585.1 Sphingomicrobium sp.
GGACGTCTCGCGGCGCGCTCTGTCCTATGCCTCGGCGAATGCTCGGCGCCTTGGTTTCGAAGCGCGGCTGAAGCTGAAGCTCGGCAACTGGGCGGAATCGATCAATGAAAGCTTCGATCTCATCCTGTGCAATCCGCCCTACATCGCCGAGGGCGCCGAGCTTGGTCCGGGCGTGAGGGAGTATGAGCCCGATGAAGCCCTCTTCGCCGGGGAAACCGGGCTGGATGCCTATCGCGCTCTCGCGCCGCAATTGCCGGGCCTGCTGAGCAGGAGGGGCCTGGCAGCAATCGAGATCGGGCATGACCAGGCAGCTTCCGTCCCTGCGCTTCTCGCTCGTGACGGGCTCAGATTTGTGGTGGCGAATGACCTCGCCGGTCGTCCCCGCGCGGTGCTGTTGACCTGGAATTAACCTGCATTTGGTCGAATTGGCTTGGCATCCGCGCCCCGGCGCACTACATCAAGGGTCTGGGCCGGGCCCGCTCCAGATCAACTGACGAGCGCTCCTGTCCCAACCCCGACACAATCGGCCGTTCGCTTCGCGCCTGGCGCGCTAAGACCGGAACGAGAGGGTCAGAGCTGGCGCCCGGGGTTATCCGGCGCCGCCCTGCCTGCCTAAGGCGAAGGGGCTTACAGACACTGCGTAAGGACGGTGGATTTGATCAATAATCGACAGGGCGGCCGCAGGCGCGGCCGTGGTGGGCAGCGGGGGCAGAACCTCGGCGGACAGCCGGGCAACCGCCAGGACAATCGCCAGCGCGGCAACGCCGCCCAACTGCTGGAAAAATACAAGAGCATGGCGCGAGACGCCCAGCTCGCCGGCGACCGCGTTCAGACCGAATATTTTCTGCAGTTCGCGGATCACTATTTCCGGATCCTCAGCGAAAACCGGGCTCGGTTCGAAGATCAGAACCAGCAGCGGCGTCAGCGCGACGACGAAATGGATGATGACGAGGGCGAGGATGAGCTGGTCGAGGCCGGCGAGGAAGTTTCCGCCAGCGACCGCCCGGAGCGCGGCGATCGGCCTGACCGGGGCGACCGCTTCAACCGTGGTAATCGTCCGCGCCGCGACGATCGCGAGGAACGGGGAGCGCGCGATGATCGCGACGACCGTCCTCGGCGCGAACCCACTGAGGATCGACAGCTGAATGGCGCTGGCGAGACGATCCCCTTCGACGTCCTCCCGCCGGCGATCGGCCGCGATGAAGGGGATGCGCCAGAAGCCTCCGAAGAGGAACCGCGGCGACCGCGCCGCCGCACCCGGGCTTCGCGTCCGACCGACGGCGACGACGAAATCGCTCCTGCCGCTTAAGGCCTAGATGTCGCTGTCGATCGCGCGCGGACGATGCTCGGCGTCGAGCGCGACGAACGTGAAGACTCCTTCGGTGACCTTGACCTCTGTCGCGCCGAGATCGCGTTGAGCGATCACCTCGATCCGTACGCCCATTGAGGTCCGGCCGATCCGTTCCACGTTGGCATAAACCGAAATCACGTCGCGCAAGTGGATCGGCGCGATGAACTCCATCGCCTCGATCGCCACGGTTGCGACCGGACCGTTCGCGCGGCGCGACGCGACGATGCCCGCGGCGATGTCCATTTGGCTCAAAACCCAGCCGCCGAAGATATGCCCGTTGGCGTTGATGTCGCTCGGGCCTGGGACCACACGCAACACCGGCGCGCGTTCGAGATCGGTCATTCCTGGTCTATCTCCTCGTAACCCTGATGGGGCAGCCGATTGGCATTGAGCTTCCCTTTGGCCGTCAGAAGTGGGACTATCAAGCGGACAGGCCAAGCGAGTCTGGGAGGCGACCATGACCATCGCATCGGTGCTTCGCGACAAGGGGAATGCGGTCCAGACGATCGCATCCGACGCAACGCTTTTCGAGGCGGTTCAGCGGCTCGGTGAAAAGAGGATTGGCGCGCTGCCCGTCATCGACAGCGGCCGGATCATCGGCATCATTTCGGAACGCGACGTAATCTATTCGCTCCGCGACCACGGATCCGACGCGCTGGGTTGGAAGGTCGCCCAGGCCATGAGCTCGCCGGCGATCACGGCCGATTCGGATACGACGGTGCTTTCGGCGCTGGCGCTCATGACGCAGCGGCGAATCCGCCATTTGCCGGTGGTCGAAGCGGGGCAGATTCGCGGAATCGTCTCGATCGGCGACCTGGTGAAGCACCGGATGGAGCGGATCGAGGCCGAGGCGGACGCAATGCGCGCCTATATCCAGAGCGCTTGAGTAGACTCCAAAAAGCCTTCAGGATCACGGACTTGTCTCTCTTGGAGGAGCGATCCAAACTCCTATCTAGATGATGAGCGCGAGAGCCGGAGGCCTCTCGAGCCAGTCGAACGGTGAGCTGCAACAGGATTGCAAAATACCCGGTTGACGGCATTGGGTGCCGCACATATATGCCCCTCCAGCAAGCGGACGCGGCCTCTTACGAGGTCTCGCGTTCGTTTCGCGCCTTCTCAAGTCGGCATAACCGATGCCCGGAACAATCGAAC
>DASSIU010000102.1:0-3044 GCA_035691585.1 Sphingomicrobium sp.
CGGCAGATTCAGCAGCGGCGCATAATGCTCGTCCGCGAGCCATCGTCGCCGGGCATAAGAAAGGGGCCGCCCCAACGGAGCGGCCCCTTCCTTGTTTCGTGAACCGGATGCGGGCGCTTAGCCCAGCATTTCCTGCTCTAACTTCTTGGCCATTTCCTCGATGTTCTCAGGCGGCCAGCCGGGGATGTCCATGCCGAGCCGCAGCCCCATCGATGCCAGCACTTCCTTGATCTCGTTCAGGCTCTTGCGACCGAAATTGGGGGTGCGGAGCATCTCGGCCTCGGTCTTCTGGACGAGGTCGCCGATGTAGATGATGTTGTCGTTCTTGAGGCAGTTGGCGCTGCGCACGGAAAGCTCCAGCTCGTCGACCTTCTTGAGGAGGTAGCGGTTGAGCTGGTTGGTGTCGGTCGGAGCGGCCTCGGCCATCGGCATCGCCTGGCCGATCATCGGCGACGGTGCCATCCGGACCTGGCTCTCGTCGAAGTGGACGAACAGCTGCAGCTGGTCCTGGAGGATCCGCGCCGCATAGCCGAGCGCGTCCTCCGGAGTCACCGTGCCGTCGGTCTCGATCGTCAGCGTGAGCTTGTCATAGTCGAGCTCCTGCCCGACGCGGGTGTTCTCGACCTTGTAGGCGACCTGCCGGACCGGGCTGTAGAGCGCGTCGACCGGGATGAGGCCGATCGGCGCGTCTGCCGGGCGGTTGGCCACCGCCGGGACGTAGCCCTTGCCGATGTCGACCGTCAGCTCGATGTTGAGCGTCGCTCCCTCGTCGAGGTGGCAGATGACCAAGTCGGGGTTGGTGACCTCGATGTCGCCGGTGACCGCGATCATGCCCGCGGTGACTTCGGCCGGGCCGGTCGCCGTGAGGTGGAGGCGCCGCGGCCCCTCGCCTTCCATCTTGAGCGCGATCTGCTTGACGTTGAGCACCATGTCGGTGACGTCCTCGCGGACTCCGGCGAGCGACGAGAATTCATGGAGCACGCCGTCGATCTTCATCGAGGTGACGGCGGCGCCCTGGAGCGACGAGAGGAGCACCCGGCGGAGCGAGTTGCCGAGAGTCATGCCGAAGCCACGCTCCAGCGGCTCGGCGACGAATACGCCGCGGCGGCGGGAGTCGCCGCCCGGCTTCTTCTCGAGCGTGTTGGGCTTCTTCAGTTCCTGCCAGTTCTTTGCGTTGACGGCCATGTTCATCCCTTGGCAGTTGGGGGCCTCAGCCCCTGATTTCAAACTTCATTGTTCCCCGGCCGAAGCCGGGGCCCAGTCAAATTTCCTAGACCCGGCGCCGCTTCGACGGCCGCACCCCGTTGTGCGGGATCGGAGTCACGTCGCGGATGCTGGTGATCGTAAAGCCGACCGCCTGGAGGGCACGGAGCGCGCTCTCGCGGCCGGAACCGGGACCCTTGACCTCGACCTCCAGGGTGCGGACGCCGTGGTCGGCGGCCTTGCGGCCGGCATCCTCGGCGGCGACCTGCGCGGCGTAAGGCGTCGACTTGCGGCTGCCCTTGAAGCCCATCATCCCGGCGCTCGACCAGGCAATCGCATTGCCCTGCGCGTCGGTGATGGTGATCATGGTGTTGTTGAAGCTGGCGTTCACGTGGGCGACGCCGGCGGTGATGTTCTTGCGCTCCCTCCTGCGGATGCGCTGCGGTGCCTGGGCCATTGGTTCCTACAATCTCTGTCTAAGCTGCGTGAGGACGTGCGGGACGAAGAAGCGCGATTACTTCTTCTTGCCCGCGATCGGCCTGGCCTTGCCCTTGCGGGTGCGCGCGTTGGTGTGGGTGCGCTGGCCGCGGACCGGCAGGCCCTTCCTGTGGCGAAGGCCGCGGTAGCAGGCGAGGTCCATCAGCCGCTTGATGTTCATTGCGGTCTCGCGGCGAAGGTCGCCCTCGACCGTGAAATCCTTGTCGATCGCCTCGCGGATGTGCAGCACCTCCTGGTCGGTGAGGTCCTGGACCCGCTTTTCGGGAGCGATTCCGAGCTCCCGGGTGATCTTCCTGGCCGTTGTCGGGCCAATTCCGTGGATGTAGGTCAGCGCGACTTCTACGCGCTTGTTGGTGGGGATATTGACCCCCGCAATACGAGCCATTCGTTACCCTTCTTCAAGCTCCACGGGGCGCCAACCGCCCCATCTCGTCGCTAGAAAAGTCCCGGATCCTAAACGAAAAACCGACGCGCGCACGAATGCGCCGCCGGGTAACCGGTCGATCGGGATGAGCGCGAAATAGGATTCGCCTGCTTCCAAGTCAAGACCGCCGCGTTACAGCGGCCAAATGCAGGAAAAGCGCATCCACCAATTGTTTGTCGTGAGCGTACTGGCCAAGGGGGCGCATGCGCTGCTCGAGGTTGCCGGCGGCCTCACCCTGTACCTGCTTGGCGCGGACACGATCGCGCAGTGGATCCGGCCGCACGAATGGGCGGCGCACCACTTCAAGCCATCCGAGCAGCATTTCTATGCCTTCTACCTGCTCAGTCACGGCCTCATCAAAGGCGTGCTGGTGATCTTCCTGCTGCGCGAGAAACTATGGGCCTATCCGGCGGCGGTCGCGGTGTTCGCGCTGTTCATCGGCTACCAGCTCTACCGCTATAGCTTCACCCACGACATCGGCCTCATTCTGCTCAGCATCTTCGACCTGTTCGTGATCGCTCTCGCGGTCCACGAGTACCGCCTGTTGCGGAAGCACCTTCCTACCCACTAAGCGCGGGCGATGCAGCGCCTCACCCTCGCCGGCGGGATCCCCGACGACCTCAAGGGAAGCATCCTCGCCCTCGGCAATTTCGATGGCTTCCATCTCGGCCACCAGGCGGTCGTCGGGCGGGCGATCCAGCGCGGCTTCCACGAGCGGCGGCCGGTGATCGTCGCGACGTTCGACCCGCACCCGGTCAAGTTCTTCAAGCCCGATGTCCCGCCATTCCGGCTGACTTCGCTCGACCAGCGCGAACGGCTGTTCGCCCATGCGGGCGCCGACGCCATGCTGGTGTTCGAGTTCGGCGAGGAGCTGCGCTCGACGACTGCCGAGGATTTCGTCTCCGAGCTGCTGGCGAAG
>DASSIU010000103.1:0-2795 GCA_035691585.1 Sphingomicrobium sp.
CGGCTGCTCGGCACCGTTCGGGCCAGGGACGTATCGGAACACAAAGACGGCACCGGCGTCGCCAGCGTTCGGGTTGGCTCCGCCGGCAAGCGCCACGGCCTCCGCAAGCGTCACCCTCGGACGCGGAAAGACGATTTCGTCCGCCTTGTTGGGGGCGCCGAGGACGGAGAAGCTCTCCGGACGGCTGATCAGCGTGATCCTGTCGCCGGGGGCGACCTGCATGTCCTCCTGCGGCATATCGAGCAGGTCGCTGAGGCGGATCTCAAACGACTGTCCGTCGCGCTGAACGCGCGCCACTGCGTCCTTGGCGTTGCCGCGATAGCCGCCGGCGAGCGCGATCGCATCGACCAGCGATTCGCGGTTGGTCGCAAGCACCAATCGACCCGGCTTCGCCACTTCGCCGGCGAGAATGACGCTATTGGTAATCGACTGTTCGATCGAGACGAGGACCTGCGGGTCCTGCGACATTCCCCGAAGCCCGCTCTGAATCATCGCCTGCAACTCGCCGGCGGTAGAGCCGGCCGCGCGGATGCGGCCAATGAACGGCACCTTGATGTAGCCGTAATCGTCGACCCTCATCGCCGGCAGCCGCTCGGCGCTCGAGCTCGTGTCGACGACCGTGCTCCCGGCCGCCGCCGCCGTCCTCAGCGCTGTCCCGAACAGCGAAACGCCGGCCTCGTAAACGGTAACGTTCAGCACGTCGCCGGGCCCGATCAGGTCCGTCGGCCGCGGCGGCATGGTTGTCAGGCTCGGGACCGGAGCGACCGGCGCGGGGGGAATCGCCGCGGCGTTCTCCACTTCGACGAGGTTGAACGGAAATTGCCCCGCCTTCCCCGCGGCAGCATGGCGGATTTCGATTCCTGTCGGACCGCTCGACGGAAGCGTGGCGCAGCCGGCGACAGACAGTGCCGCGGAAAGAAGGACGGCGCGGCGAAACGACCCGCCCCGCTGCGGAACGCAAATTCTCAACATCGACTGTGAAACCCTGGAGACGGTCAGATGAACCCCCGGCGCCCTTAACATCCCTCCCGAACGGAAAGCAACGCGCTGCCTTCGCGCTGGCAAGGCCGTTGAGACATCGCTACTGGTCTGGCTCGCCTGAACCTAACCCTAATGTTTCACTCGCTTTTTTGACGGCCATCCGGATCAACATGACTTTTTGGGAACATTTCCTGCGTCTGCTTCCCAAGAGGCCTTTTCCAGCCCTCGCAGCGCTCTATTGGTACATCACGCGCCGCCGCGTCCGCGCGCGGAACCGTTTGCGAGCAGCCAGCTCGGACCTTCCCTTCACCTACCTGGTTTGGATTGATGCCGAGGCCAAGGCGGCGAAATTACGCGACTTCGGCGCCGAAATGGATCGCTGGTCCAGGCGGCCGAGCTTTTCCATTTTGCTCCATGGATCGTCAGGAAATTCTCCCGAACAGCTGGATCGCTCGATCCGGTCGATTGAAAGCCAGATTTATCCCGAATGCGACCACGTCGGTCCCTCGATATCGAACTCGCTCAGCGCTGAAATCGCCGCCGCGAACGGCGAGTTCATCGTTCCACTCCGTATCGGCGACACTTTGGCGGATACCGCGCTGTTCCGATTTGCCGAAGCCCTCCAGTCGGGCAAGCCGCGGATCCTCTACGGCGACGAGGATCAGCTCGATCCCAATGGTCGCCGAAGTCGGCCATGGTTCAAGCCTCGGTGGAACGAAGAGATGTTCCTTGCGCAGGATTATCTCTCATCCGCGGTTGCGATCGAAACTGCCCTCGCAAGGAAGGTGACGAAGGACACCCAGGTCGGCATCGACGAGCTGTTGCTCGCTGCGACTTCACTCGCCAGCGACGCGATCATCCACGTTCCCTACGTCCTTTGCCATGTCGCAACTCAGCCGAATCAAGCACAGGACGGAAGAATCCTCGCGGTAGCCCGGCACGTAGAAGCGCTCGGAGCGACTGCAACCCAAGGGCCTTTCGGCACCTCCAAGGTCGAGTGGCCATTACCCCGAGATGTGCCGCTGGTAAGCATCATCGTGCCCACCAAGGACAAGCTTGCGCTGCTGAGGCCTTGCGTCGAAAGCGTGCTGAAGCAGACCGATTACAAGAACTTTGAACTGCTGATCGTCGACAACGCCAGCATTGAGAAGTCGACGGCCGATTTTCTCGATGAGGTTGCACAAGACCGCCGCGTAAGGGTTCTTCCCTATCCCTACCGATACAACTTTTCGGCCATCAACAATTTCGCTGTGCGTGAAGCCCGCGGCTCATTCGTTTGTCTGCTCAACAATGACACGGAGGTGGTGGAGACCCGTTGGCTCACCGAACTGATGCGCTACGCCGTGAAACCGCAGATCGGTGCCGTCGGAGCAAAGCTGCTGTATGACGATCGCACCATCCAGCACGCGGGGGTGGTGGTCGGAATCGGCGAAGCTGCGGGCCATGCTCACCGCCACCTTCCTGCCGACGAGCCCGGCTATTTTCGAATGCCCCATGTGGCGCAATTCGTGACCGCGGTGACCGCGGCGTGCCTGGTAGTGAAAAAAACGAAGTTCGAAGCCGTCGGCGGCCTTGATGAAGAGGGACTCGCAGTGGCGTTCAACGACGTCGACCTATGCCTGAAGCTTCAGGCGGCGGGGTGGCGAAATGTCTATGTGCCTCATGCAGTGCTCCTGCATCACGAATCGAAATCGCGCGGCGACGACCTGTCCCCGCTGAACATCGAGCGTTACCAGGGCGAACTGAACACGCTTCAGGAACGATGGGGCACCAAGACCTACGACGACCCGCTACACAACCCGAATCTCGACCGG
>DASSIU010000104.1:0-3986 GCA_035691585.1 Sphingomicrobium sp.
GCGCATCTCCGCGCTCGAACAGAAGATGGCGCAAGCCGCGACGGCTCCTCCCGTGCAGGCGCCCGAACCCATGCCTCCGGCGGCAACTCTGCCGGGCAAGTCCAAGGCCGGCACTCCAAGGACACAGCCGACCAGGAAGACGGCTGAAATCCAGCCGCCCGCCGAAGGTGGTCCAGCGGTCGAAACCGCTGCAGCGGGCGATCCCGGCGAGGACGCCTACACCCAGGGCTTCCACGAGTGGGAAGCGGGCCAGTATGACCAGGCGATCAGTACCTTGAAGGCGTTCATCGCGGCCTATCCCAAGCATCGCCGGATCAGCTACGCCAACAACCTCATCGGCCGCGCCCTCCTCGACAAGGGAGACGCGCGCTCGGCGGCCACCGCGCTGCTCGCCAATTACCGCACCAATCCGGGCGGCGAGCGGGCCCCTGACAGCCTTTATTATCTCGGTCAGGCGCTGATGAAGCTCGGTCAGCCGGGGCAGGCGTGCAAGGCCTACGCCGAGATGGACGCAGTCTATGGCGCGAAAATCCGCCCGGACCTCAGGAAGCTCGAGACCGACGGCAAGGCGCAGGCGCAGTGCAGCTGACGCGCCACGCGTCATTCTAAACGTGTTTCGGTATCCATGTTGGAGATGGGGCTCGACTGCCCGTAAATAGCTCCTGAAACAAGTTCAGGGTGACGAGTGGGGCCAGAAATCATCGCGCGCTTCTCCGTCGATCTCGACGCCCTGGTTCCGCGGGAAGCCCGCATTGGCATCGCGGTTTCGGGGGGACCTGACAGCCTCGCCCTGCTGCTTCTTGCTGCCGAGGCCAGGCCGGGCAATATCGAGGCGGCGACGATCGACCATGGTCTACGCGCCGAAGCGCACGAGGAAGCCGCGATGGTCGCACGGCTCTGCGAGCGACTTGGCATTCCGCACGAGACCTTGACCGCTCGCTGGAACGAGGTACCCGAAACTGCGATCCAGGAACGCGCTCGCCAGCAGCGATACAAGCTGCTCGGCTATTGGGCGGAGGAGCGGAGCCTTGGCGCGCTCGCGACCGCTCATCATGCGGATGATCAGGCCGAAACCCTGCTGATGCGGCTTGCGCGGGGGGCCGGTGTGAAGGGATTGGCGGCGATGCGCCCGCGCTCGATCGCGCCTGGCTCGCATACCAGGCTCATCCGCCCGCTGCTCGGCTGGCGCCGCTCGGAGCTTGAGCAGATTTGTACCGAGGCCGGCCTCAGCCCCGCGGCCGATCCCAGCAACCAGGATGAGCGGTTCGAGCGCGTCCGGGTCAGGACCGCGTTGAGCGGATTGGGCTGGCTCGATCCGGCCGCGGTTGCACGCTCGGCGGCCAATCTCGGCGATGCCGACGCCGCTTTGGACTGGGCCATGAAGGGCGAATGGAAGCACTCCGTGAGCGAACGGCGCGACGCGATCCATTATCGTCCCGGCGATGCGCCCGCCGAGATTGTCCGGCGCATCGTCACCCGAGCGGTCCGCAAACTTGCAACGGAAGGAAAGGCCGAGCTTCGCGGGCCGGAGCTCGACCGCCTGCTGGCGGAGCTCGCCAGTGGTGGTGACGCGACCATCCGCGGGGTCAGCTGCAGCGGCGGCCACGAATGGCGCTTCACGCCGGCATCCCCTCGGCGAAGCTAATCCCCAATCCAAGGATCATACTATCTTTCGTTGAGAGTATTTCAAAGCTATCCAGGCTGCGGAGGACAGGCGCAGCACTACTTTTCCGGCAAGTAATCTTGATCATTTCGCACTCGCACGAGTTCATGCTCCTTGCGCCCTGGAAGTGCGCAAGTTCCACCTGCCACGCCAGCCTGTCTGAGTACGATCAGTCACCATATAGCCGGTTTTTTCACTTCAATCCGCACCTTAACCGGGTGATGCATCAGCATATGACGCTCGCGCACGTCAGCGCGCTTCCCGAAGCGCGGCTAGGCTACAAGACGGGTGCCTTCGTCAGAAATCCTTACGATCGGGCCTATTCGGGATTCCTCCAAATCCAGCGCGATTTTCGCGACCAGTCGATCCAACAATTCGAAATTGAATGGATCGGTTCTTTGGTGAAATCGCAAATCGCAGCCAACATGGATCGGGTGATCAGGGCCGGTTTCGATTTCGACCAATGGATCGAAATTCTGCCGGATTATGAGGTGTTCGACGCGGCGCGGAACACCAACATGCCACTGCACCCGGTGCATTACTGGACCCATCTCGCGGGCGAGAAGAACGTTGATTTTATCGGACGTGTCGAATCGTTCGGGACGGACTTTCCCGCATTTTGTGAATTCGTCGGGATCGAAGCGCCGCCAATCGTCATCGCGAACAGCTCCGATGGCAGCGTCGGCGGATTCGAGGGTTCGAAATATGCCGCCAGGATGTCGCGGCGCGCGCTTGACCGCATCAACGACCTGTTCGCTGCCGATTTTGAGTATTTCGGTTACGAAAAGCTCTGAACGCTCGGAGCCCCAATGCCCAAAAAGGCGCATCAAAACCCGCTTCAGTTGCGACGATTGCTCAGGGCGAAAGACCGGATGGATGCGGCCTCGCATGAGGAGTGGCCCGTTCAACGGCTCGCGAGACTCAGCGGAGTTTCCGAGGCGCACTTCGCCCGCTCGTTCAAGGACGCGTTCGGCGCACCACCCCATCGCTACCTGCTGACGCGGCGCATCGAGCGCGCGACGGCGCTGCTTCGCGATACGAACTTGCCGATCACGGAGATCCCCTTCCAGACCGGCTGGAACAGCCTCGGGACATTCGGCCGCACCTTCCGCGACGTGACCGGCGAAAGCCCGAGCGAGCTCCGTGCTCGCGAAAAAGCAACCCGGCACGAGTTGGAGCGCGTCCCCCATTGCTTTGTGAGGGCGGCGCAACGGCCAGAGCTCAAAATCGCAGTTTCGGAGAAGCGCCGCCAGGAAGCGACCGATATGGAAGGCTCATCGGAAACGGAGGTCCCATGAGCCAGGGTGTCGGAGTAGCCGGTGTTTATGTCCGCGATCAGGACGAAGCGCTTCAATTCTATGTCGAGAAACTCGGATTCGAGGTCCACACCGATGCGCGCAACGGCGACTATCGCTGGCTGACCGTGCAGTATCCTGGCCAACCGACGTTCCAGCTGGGCCTGTTCAAGCCGCAACCGCCGACCGTCGATGAAGCCACGGCCGAGAGCTTGAACGAGGCGGTTGCCAAAGGCGCAATGCCGCCGCTGGTGCTTGTCGTCGAGGATTGTCGCAAAGCCTATCAGGAGTTTCGCGCGCGTGGCGTCGAATTCACCCAGGAACCTGTCGAACGCTACGGCAGCGTCGATGCCAGCTTCCGCGACCCTTCGGGGAACGGCTGGAAGCTGATCCAGGCGCGGTGATGCGAAATGTGCGCAAGTTTGTTCCGGGTACGACCTGAGGATAGGGACACACCAATGAACGAAGGCGAAGGCTCTCGAGCGGTCGACGAGAAGATTCGGTCACTGGGCGACTGGCGCTCGGGCCTCCTCACGCGCCTCAGGGCGCTCATCACGGAAGCCGACCCCGGCGTCTCTGAAGACGTGAAATGGCGCAAGGCATCAAATCCGCTCGGCGTTCCCACCTGGTCGCACGCCGGCATTCTTTGCACCGGCGAGAGCTACAGGGACAAGGTCAAGCTGACCTTCGCCAGGGGCGCGTCGCTTCCCGATCCGGCGCGCCTGTTCAACTCCAGCCTCGATGGGGGAACCCGCCGTGCGATCGACATTCCCGAGGGCGGGAGCATCGATGAGCAGGCGTTCAAGGCGCTCATTAAGGCCGCGGTTGCACTGAATCTGGCTGGCAAGAAGGGTGTTTAGGGCGAATTAACTTCCAAGCTGACCAGCAAGTCATCGATGAGGCGTTGAGGCCCGTTGCCGGACTTGGGCGTTCACCCGATCCTAAGGTCGCATTGTTATTGGCCCGAATGAGCCTATTTTATGGGCAAGGCGCCAAGCCCTTCGAAAGACGGATAATGAACGACAAAG
>DASSIU010000105.1:0-6737 GCA_035691585.1 Sphingomicrobium sp.
CTCGGCGTGCTCGTCTCGACCGAAACGCCGGAACGACAGGAAGCGCTCGACGCCTTCTATCAGCGCTTTCATCGCGATCCGCTGGTGCTCGACAAATGGTTCGCGCTCCAGGCGGCGGCGCAGCGGCCGGATACCGTCGACCAGGTGCTAAAGCTCGCGCAGCATACCGACTTCACGATGAACAACCCAAACCGGCTGCGCTCGCTCGCTGGGGTGTTCGGCGGCAATCACTGGGCGTTCCACAGCGCCGACGGGCGTGGCTATGCGTTCCTCGCCGACATGATCATCGCCGCCGACAAGCTCAACCCGCAGGTCGCGGCGCGGCTGGTTCCGCCGTTCGGACGGTGGCGGCGCTTCGAGCCCAAGCGCGCCGAGATGATGCGGCAACAACTGGAGCGGATCGCCGCGACGCCAGGCCCATCGAAGGACGTGTACGAGCAGGTATCGAAGAGCCTCGCCTAACGGATGAAAGCCAGGCGATTGCTAATGATTGTCTGGAACTCTGCTGATGTCAGGGGCAGTTTCGAGCGGAAGATTTCCCAACCCGCGTGAATGCTTCCGCCCGGCGGCAAAGTGTCCGAGCCGTAGAGTATGTGCGACGCATCGACCTGACGGATCCGCTTGGCGATCAAGGCGCAATCCGCGGCCGAGGCTTCCTCAGTGACCACGCCAGCGACGTCGAAATATAGGTTTTTCGTTCCTTTCCCGTGCCGCTGCGCCGCGGCCCCAAACGCGGCCATGACCTCGTCATATTGTTGGGAATAGCCGCCGCCACCGCCGAGATGCGCGATGATCACGTCCACATCCGGCGCGAGCGGCATCAGCTTGTCGAGAAAGAGGTGGGCGTCCTCGGCACCGTAATTCTCGCCGCCGCGTGAGCGCATGTGGATCAGGATCGGAACTCTGAGGAGCTCGGCGAGAGCGAAGAGTTGCTGCATCCGCGCCAGATGCGCCGGGTTACGGAGGCTGACACCGCTATTTCCCCAATGCTGCTTGATGCCCACCATGCCCTGAAGCTTCAGGCATCGTTTGAGCTCCTCGAGCGCAGCATCGCGCAACGGATTGGCGCTGCAGAAACCGATCAGGCGCGGCGCGTTGTCAACGACCTGCGCGGAAGTCCAGTCATTCTCCTCACGAGTTAGCCGATCCGGATCGGGAAGCGCCTTGCGGTCATCGGCAAAACTGTAGGCGACGGACAAGACCACAGCACGATCTATCCCCGCTGCGTCAAGCTCGCGGACTAGCGCAGCGCCATCACGCACGGGCAGTTTCACTATCGGGGAAAATGCTGGGCTGACGAGGTGCTGGTGATAATCGACCACCGGCGCGGTCCGTACATTCGGCGCAGGAGCTGCGGGAGCGCCACTCAGAAGGAGCGGCATCGCCGCCAGAGAGCTAACTAGCCGCCGATCCACTTGGCAACGTCGAGCGCAACTTGGTTCGCGGCGCGGTTGAGCGCTGGCCCCACCGTCGCCGCCGTGCCATCTGCCGGCGCGGTCGCGGTGAACCGCCGGGTTTCGACACGCGCGCCGCCGCCCGCCGACAGCGAGCCATCATACGTCACGACCACCTGTCCCGTGGCGGCATCATAGCCGAAGCGCTGAAGCTGACCGTTGACCGTCAGCCCCGGATCCAAACCGGTCTGGTTGGGATCGAGCACCACGCGATTCGTCGCGCGACGCACCGTCTCCTGAAGCAGGGCCTGGAACAGCCGATCGGGGGTATCGACCAGCGTCAGGTTCGCAACATACTGGACGTCGGTCGGACTGACCTGGACCGGCACCCTAACCGCGGACAGCTCCTTCGGCACCGTCGGCGTTTCGATCGTCACTGCCTGCCCCGCCGCGGCGCTTCGGGCGAGTTGCGCGGGCTCGGCCGCCTCGGGGGTCAGGCTCACGAGGTTCGCCGGGGGCTTGCCGCCGCCAAGCAAGCCCGAACAGCCGGACAGGCCAAGCGCCAGGGCGATCACGGCCGATTTTGTGAGCAGCCTCATTTGCGTTTCCCTGGATTATAGTCGGGCAGCTTCTCTGGTCCCAGCGCGCCGCCAATCCCCTGCTGATTGACGCGATTGGTCACCGCTTCGAGCGAACTGGACAGGTGGCGCAGGTCACGGACCAGCTTGTTCGCCTCGGGCAGCGTTTCCTTGGTGAAGTTCTGCACGCCCGGACGAGCATCGGTGATCATGGCGTTGAGGCTGTCGGCCGCCTGGCGGGCAGAAATAATCGCCTTGTTCAGATTCTCCATCGCCGGCTGGCCCTGCTCGGTCACCAGCCGGTTGGTGTTGTTGCCGAGCGCGGCGATGCTGTTCGCCGCGAGACCTGCGTTGTGCGACGCGGTCTTAATCTCGGCGATGGTGTCCCCCATCTCCGGCGCATGCTTCCTCAGCTCGGCCGTCGTGGCGTCGATATTCTCGAGGATGTCCGAAATCGAATTCTGGTTCTTGTCGCTGAGAAGCTCCGTCAGCCGCTCGGTCAGGCGCTGGATGCGGTCGATCAGTTCCGGGGCGCTGTTGAGAAGCGCGCTGATTCCGCCCGAGGTCGCGGGAATCACCGGACAGCCCTGCGGGCCGACCTGTTCGATCGCGGGTCGCCCGCGCTCCGCGCCGGTCAGCTGGATCTCCGATACGCCGGTGAAGCCGACGCCGTGGATCTGCGCGCTGGTGCCCTGGAGCACCGGGGTCTGCTCATCGACATCCACCCGGACCCAAACGAACTCCGGCCGGTTGGGAAGCAGCGAAATCTTGGTAACCTGGCCAACGGGAACGCCCGAGAAGCTGACGTTGGAGCCCTTGTTGAGGCCGCCGACGCCTTGCGCGAAATAAATGTCGTAGCACTTGGTGGCCTTGTTCGAGAGGCCCGCCAGCCAGACGATGAACAGCAAGGTTCCGGCAAGCAGAGCCATCGTCACCGCGCCGACCATGACGTAGTTCGAGCGGGTCTCCACTAGGCCGTTGCCCCCTCTTCATAACTCTCGGCCGCGGCACGCCCCCGAGGCCCGTTGAAATACTCTTGTATCCAAGGATGATCTAAAGCCAATAGTTGCGGGATCGTTCCGACAGCAATCACATGCTTGTCCGCGAGCACGGCGATGCGGTCGCAGATCGCGTGCAGGGTGTCGAGGTCGTGGGTGATGAGGAAGACCGTGAGGTCGAGCCGCTCCTGCAGCGACTTGATCAGCTGGTCGAAAGCGGCGGCCGCAATCGGGTCGAGGCCCGCGGTCGGCTCGTCGAGGAAAAGGAGCTCGGGATCGAGCGCAAGTGCCCGGGCGAGGCCGGCGCGCTTCACCATGCCGCCCGACAGCTCCGAGGGATATTTGGGACCGGCATCGGGCGGAAGGCCGCCCATGGCGATCTTGTAGGATGCCATCTCGTCTAGGAGTGGCGGCTTTATGCCGGGGAAATATTCGCGGATCGGGACCTCGACGTTCTCGGCAACGGTCAGCGTCGAGAACAAAGCGCCGTTCTGGAACAAAATTCCCCAGCGGCGGCGAATGTTTTTCGCTTCGTCCTCCTCGCGGCCGATCATGTTCTCGCCGAGCACCTCGACTTCCCCGGCGTCGGGCTTCTGGAGGCCGATGATCGAGCGCAGCAGGACCGATTTCCCTGTGCCGGATCCGCCGACCACTCCGAGAATTTCGCCGCGGCAAACGGTCAGGTCGAGGCCGTCGTGGATGACCTGGTCCCCGAAGCTGTTGCGAAGCCCCCGAACCGTGATGATCGGCTGGCAGCGCTTCGGAACGGTGGCCGGATTAAGCTCCGTCGGAATCGCGGTCATACCCAGCCGATCGAGCTGAAGAAGACGGCGAACACGGCGTCGAGCACAATGACGAGGAAGATCGACTGGACGACAGCGTTGGTCGTGCGCGAGCCCACTTCCTCGCTGTTGCCTTCGACCAGCATGCCCTGGAAGCAGCCCGCGAGGGCGATGATGAAGCCAAATACCGGCGCCTTGATAATGCCCACCCACATGTCGGTGATCGGGATCACATCGTGAAGGCGCTCGATGTAGGTCAGCGGAGGGATGTTGAGCGACAGCCAGACGAACATCCCGCCGCCGATCAGCGAGAGCAGCATCGACCAGAATGCAAGCAGCGGCATCATCACCACCGCGGAGATGATGCGCGGAATCACGAGCGCCTCGATCGGCGAGACGCCGATGGTGCGCATCGCATCAATCTCCTCGGTAATCTTCATCGTCCCGAGCTGGGCGGCAAAGGACGAGCCCGAGCGGCCGGCGACCATGATGGCGGTCATCAAGGTCCCGAGTTCGCGTATCGTGATCCGGCCGATGAGGTTGATGGTGTAAACCTCCGCCCCGAACTGCGCGAGCTGGACCGATCCCTGCTGGGCGATGACGATGCCGATGAGGAAGCTCATCAACCCAATGATGCCGAGCGCGCGGACGCCGACCACATCGAAGCGCTGGACGACGGCATTGACGCGAAATCGCCGGGTCGGCCGCCGGATGACGTTCGCGAAACCGATCAGAGTCGCGCCGAAGAAGCCGAGCAGGCCGACCAGCGTGACGCCGGTCTCGACCACCCACTCGCCAAGCTCGCGGACGCCACTCATGAAATTGTGCGGCTCGTCGGGAGTGACGCGGGTCGGAACGTCGAATTCGCCGACCTGCTTGAGCAGGCTGACCTCGTCGCGGCTAGCGCCGATCACCTTGGCGCCGCGGTCGCGGACGGTGCGATAGACGATCCATGCGCCGACCGTATCCATGCGATCGATGTCGCTGAGGTCGATCGTCAGAGGATCGGGGAGGGCGTCGATTTCGCGCTGGGTGGTGGCGGCGCGCGAAATGGTGATCGGCCCCGCGACCCGATAGACCGAGCCGTGCCGGTGATCCGTCTCCTGCTCGGTGACCTCGGCCATGCGCGGCGTTAGTGCGCGAAATGGCTGTGATGGGCAAGTGACCAGCGGCTGCGGGCCTTCCCTGCCCCCCGGAGCGCCATTATGCGCGGGCAGCGATGGCCGACGATCCGCTGTTCATTCCGGTGGGCGAAAACCCCGCGCGTCTGTTCGGGATGGACGCGAAAGAACGCGCGTGCAGACTGGCGACAAATGCCGGGTTCGAGTGCGCCGATACCCCGCAGCCGGATCGAACGGCGCTGCTCGCGAGCATGGCTTATGCCTGGGACCCGGTCTGGTTGAAGGAAATGCGCGACCGGCCGCGCACCATGCTGACGCTCGGCGGCAAGCCGGTAATCGGGCACGCGCCGAGCGGCGAGGATGCCGCCGCGGCCGCTGCTGCGATCGAAAGCGGCGGCTCAGTCGATGGATACGAGTCCATCGCCGGTGAAACGGCCGAGTTGGAAAACAAGGCGCTGAGGAAACGCGAACGGCCGTTCGTGCTTCCCCTCGATGCCGCCGATCCCGAGCCCGTCGAACGCGCGGCTTATGACGCCGCCTACAAGGGCGTGACCGATGCACTGACGCTTTACCTTTGGCGCCGCCCGGCCTTCTATCTTACCCGGTGGGCGGCGCGGGCCGGACTCTCGCCCAACTTCATCACCCTGATCGGCGCGCTACTGTGCGTGCTCGCCTTCATCCTGTTCTGGCGCGGCGAATACTGGCTGGGAGTGCTCTCCGGCTTCATCTTCATGGTGCTTGACACCGTCGACGGAAAGCTCGCGCGGTGCACCGGCGCGTCGTCGAAATGGGGCAATGTATTCGACCACGGCATCGACCTCGTGCATCCGCCCTTCTGGTGGTGGGCATGGTTGCACGGGCTCCGGGCTTACGGAACGCCGCTCGAGCCGTTCACCGCGACCGCGGCCCTCAGCGTCATTGTCGGCGGCTATGTCGCGCAGCGGATCATCGAGGGGCTGGCGATCAAGCGGTTCGGCGGCATGGAAATCCACGTCTGGCGGCCGCTGGACAGCAAATTCCGGCTGATCACCGCAAGGCGCAATCCGAACATGGTGATCCTGGTCGGCTCCCTGCTATTCCGCCGGCCCGACTTGGGGCTGGAGCTGGTCGCCTGGTGGACTCTGATCAGTCTCATCTTCCACGCGGTTCGGCTCGCGCAAATGACCGAGCTCAAGGCACGCGGGCAGCCGATCGTCTCCTGGCTGCAAGCGTGAAATACACCGCCATCCTGCTCGCCGGATCGCGCCCCGGCCGCGACCCTTTCGCCGAGCAGTTCGGGACCGACATGAAGGCGCTGATCTCGGTAGCCGGCGAGCCGATGGTTCGCCGGCCGGTTAAGGCGCTGCTGGCGAGCGGGTCCGTCGAGCGCGTGATCGTGCTGTCGCAGGCGCCGGACCGAATGGCGGCGGTGATTCCAGGCGACCAGCGCGTCTCGTTCGCCCGATCGAGCGGCACGATCGCCGAAACCATGTTGGACATCTGTCGCAATCCGGAAACGCAATGGCCGCTGCTGGTGACCACCGCCGATCATGCCTTGCTGGATTCGAGCATGATCGATGAATTCCTGGAAGAGGCGCTCGGCGCCGACGTGGCGATCGGAGTGGTCGAGCGAAGAAACCTGCTCGCGCGCATGCCGGGGACCGAACGCACGTGGCTGAGATTTCGGGGAGGCGCGTTCACCGGAGCGAACCTGTTCGCGCTCAAGTCGGCCGCGGCGCGACCCGCGATCGAGCTCTGGCGGTCGATCGAGCAGGACCGCAAAAAGGCATGGCGGGTTATCGCGCTGCTCGGTCCGGGAATGCTGCTCGCCGCGTCGTTGCGGCTAGTCAGCATGGACCAGGTGCTGGCGCGGCTCGGCCGGCGG
>DASSIU010000106.1:0-7142 GCA_035691585.1 Sphingomicrobium sp.
GCGCGCCGCGCGAACCTGACGCGAGCCGTTTGCCGATCGGCGCGGGACCGCGCGTTACGCGGCGAGGAGCGGGCGCAATTCCTCTTCGGGAAGCGGTCGACTGATCAGGAAGCCTTGCATCTCGTCGCACTTCAGCAAGCGCAGAATGCGCGCCTGCTCCTCGGTTTCCACGCCCTCAGCCACGACTTTCAGACGCAGCGCGTGCGCGAGCGAAACGATCGTCGAGACCAGCGTCATGGTATCGGGATCGGTGGAGAGCGCGGCGATGAACGAGCGGTCGATCTTCAGTGCGTGAGCCGGCACGCGCGCGAGATACGCCAGCGACGAATAGCCGGTGCCAAAATCGTCGATCGCGATTTGCACGCCCCAGCGGCGTATGTCCGCCAGCCTCGCCATCGTCTCGTCGACGCTGTCCATGAGCATGCTTTCGGTGATCTCGATGCTGACCGCCGCCGCATGTCCGTGGCCAGCGACGACCTCCCGGAGGGTTTCCATGAACCGTGCGCTGCGCAACTGAA
This sequence comes from Sphingomicrobium sp., assembly GCA_035691585.1. GTDB lineage: Bacteria > Pseudomonadota > Alphaproteobacteria > Sphingomonadales > Sphingomonadaceae > Sphingomicrobium. The sequence goes on from DASSIU010000106.1 coordinate 519, forward strand.
CCGCCGAGACATTGACGGCAATGTTCGGAGCCGGCAGCTTGAGGCGCCGCCAGCGACGATGATCGGCGCGTGCCTGGCGGAGCGCCCACGCTCCGGCTTCCAGGATCAACCCGGTCTCCTCCAGCGTCGGAATGAATTCCTGCGGCGGCACCAAACCCGTGTCCGGATCGTTCCAGCGCAGCAATGCCTCGACGCCGGTGATCGCGCGTGTATCGACATCCACCTTCAGCTGATAGTGCAGGATCAACTCGTCGCGCTCGAGCGCGCGACGCAGCTTGTTCTCCAGCACCAGCCGCTCGGTGACGCGATCGGTCATCTTCTGCGTGTAGAAGAGGAATCGATCGAGCCCGGTTTTGGCGCGATACAGCGCGGATTCCGCATCCTTGAGCAGCGAGTCGGCGTCAACCGCATCGGCTGGATAGATTGCAATCCCGAATTTCGCCGCGACCCGAACCTCGGCGCCGAACAGGCTGAACGGCGCGTCGAAGATGTGCGCGTTGTACTGCTCGATCGCCTTGACGACGTCGTCCTCGGTGCTGACGTTCAGGAGCAGGATCCCGAATTGATCCCCGACCAAACGGCAGGCCGTACCGGTATCGTCGGTCAACGTGCGATAACGGGCCGCGATCTGTCGCAGCAGATCATCGCCGCCCTCCTGGCCGAGGGTGTTGTTGATGGTGTGGAAGCGCACGATGTCGAACACCACGACCGCCGCCATCGCTTGGTCGCGCGGCGTGAGCCGGACGTATTGGTCGATTCGGTCGCGGAAGGCGTCGCGATTCCACAGTCCCGTGAGCGGATCGTAACGTGCGAGATACTGGAGACGCTCGTCACGGGTGATGTGCCCGATCGTGAAGCCGATGTCGTTCGCCAACTCGTCGAGCAAACGCATCTCGGTCGCATCGAAGAAGGCCACTTCGGACGAGTACAGCGCGAATATGCCGATTACCTCGTGCGCGTCTCGTATCGGCAACAGTGCCGCCGACCGCAGTCCACGCGCCCGCGCCTCGTCCGCAAGCACAACGCGCGCATCATCGAGCAGATCGTCCACGACGATCGCACGGCCATTCTTGAGCACCTCTGCGGGCAGGCTTGCACGCCCCTTGCCGGACTCGCCGAGATCGCGCGGAAGCCGCTCCAGGAACCCCTGGTCGGCTCCGGCGGATGCGACGACGTCGATGCGCCGCACCGAAGCGTCGACGACGCCGAACCACGCCAGTTGCAGACCGCCCACCTCGATCGCGATGCGGCAGCTTTCCTGATACAGCGTCGGACGGTCGCGTACGCGCACGATCAGCGCGTTGATGCCGCTCAGCACCGCGTAAACGCGGTTGAGCCGTCTGATGCTGAGTTCCGCCGACTTGCGCTCGGTCACATCCTGCAGCGTGCTGAACCAGCGCCGGCGGGCGCCGCGGCGGGACGCCACGGGTTCGACCGCATGCCGCAGATGGATCCACGTTCCGTCGCCCCGCAGCATGCGGTACTCCGCGTCCATACGCTTGCCGGTGCGTGCGGCCTGGATGACCAGCGCTCGAAACACCCTCCGGTCGTCGGCGACGATCCGCTGCATCCAGGCTCGTGCGCTTTTCGGCATGGACCGCTCCGTGAGCCCGAGCAGGCTGGGCAGAGTGTGGGACCAGCTTTCGAACGAGCCGTCGGAGCATGTCACGACATGTGCGAGTCTCGCCATTTTCTGCGCGTAGTGCAGGCTTCGCTCGCGTTCCTGCAGCCGGTCGGTGAGCTGTCGCTGCGCCTCCTCCGCCTGCACGCGCTCGGTGATGTCCATCGGGCAGACGAACAGGGCGGGACGGCCGCGCACGTTGATCGGATGGGAAAAGACTTCCACCCAGATGGTCGTTCCATCCTTCCTGCAGTGGCGCCAGACCCCGCTACGGGGACCGCCGGCCCCCATGCTCTTGATCGTGGCTCTCAGCTTGCCGATATCCTTCCTGGGTCGAATGTCGACGATCGAGAGCCGGAGAAACTCCTCACGAGAATATCCGTAGCTGCGACATGCGGCGCCGTTGACCGTCAGGAAGCGTAGCGTCGCGCGATCGTAGATCCACAGCGGGAGCGGGTGCTCCTCGAACAGAGTGGCGAACATCCCAACGTCGATCGCCCCGTGCGCGACGTCGGCGCGTCGGTCGGTGGTTGATGACCCCTTTGCGGATCCATCTCGCAGCATTGCCGCCTATCCTTGCTTCACCTGGTCCAGCCTGATCGAGTTGACCTCGCGCACCATAGGGCACTGCGGCGCCATTGATCCGATCGCGCCGACAAGTTGTGCAGTGCATCCCCTGGGGTGTAACGCAAGCTCTATGCCAGTCATGGAAAGACTGGGCTGCCGCGTCCTGCACCCGCCACGTGCCGAACGCGTTATTCTGATCGACCCTACACCCGCAAGGAGGATTCCGAATGGCCGCGTACATCGTGCTCGGGAACTTCACCGAGCAGGGAATTCACACCTTCAAGGACACGACGAAGCGCGCCGAGGCCGTCAAGGCCGCGGCGAAGAAGCACGGCGTCACGATGACCGGCATCCACTGGACGATCGGGCGCCACGACCTCGTCGCCACATTCGATGCCCCGAACGACGAAACGATGACGGCAGTCTGCCTCACCATCGGCGCTGCGGGCAACGTGCGTACCGAGACGATGCGCGCGTTCTCGAGCACCGAGATGGCGGAGATCATTGCGAAGGTGAAGTAGAACCGGCAACGGTTCAGGTCTTGCCTCGGCTGAGGCAGAAGGCAAGACCTGACCCTTCTAGAAGAACGCTCTCAGCTCGGCGAGCGTCTCGTCGGGCACTTCCTCGGCGAGGTAGTGCCCGGCGGGAAGCGCGCGGCCGCGCACGTCGTCGGCGACCGCGCGCCAGTCGTCGAGTGGCTTGCACAGCCGATTGACGACACCGCGCTCGCCCCACAGCACGAGGAGCGGGCAGCGGATCCTGTTCACGTCGTTCGACGCGTCGTGCTCGAGATCGATCGACGCCGACGCGCGGTAATCCTCGCAAGTAGCATGGATCGTCGCGGGATCGGCGAAGCAGCGCTCGTACTCGGCGAGCGCGCGCGGGTCGAAATGCTGCAGCCCGGTGCCCCAGCCGCCAAGCTTGCGGCGCAGGTAGTAGGCCGGATCGGCACCGATCAGCCGCTCGGGCAGATCGAACGGCTGGATCAGGAAGAACCAGTGGTAGTACGCGGTGGCGAACGCGAGGTCGGTGCGAAGGTACATCGTGCGCGTCGGCGAGATGTCGAGAAGAGCGACCCGCGACACCGCATCCGGGTGGTCAAGGCAGAGCCGGTGCGACACCCGCGCGCCGCGGTCGTGCCCGACGAGGCGAAAGCGCGTGAAGCCGAGATCGCGCATCAGCTCGACCATGTCGGCCGCCATCGCACGCTTCGAGTAGGCGGCGTGCGTCGCATCCGATTCGGGCTTCCCGGAGTCGCCGTAGCCGCGAAGGTCCGGGCAGACCACCGTGTAGTCGTGCGCGAGGACCGGCGCCACGCGGTGCCACATCGCGTGCGTCTGCGGGTAGCCGTGCAGCATCAGGAGCGGCGGGCCGTTGCCGCCGGTGACGCAGCGGATCTCGGTCCCCGACGTGCCGATGCGGTGCGTGGTGAAGCCGGGAAAGAGGGGGATGTCGGCCATCGCGTTCCCCGACAGACTACATCAGTTGCCGGCGGCCGCGTCGCAATGCCGGGGTACAGACTCAACGGTGTTGGTATATTGTGCTGGTGAAGGCTACGGCATACTTCCTCGCGATGCGAAAGCGTGCCGATCGTGCAGCTATCCGCGACGAATGGATCGAGCGGGCGGTTCGATCCCCGCTCCGCGAACAGATCCAATCCGACGGTCGAATTCGGCGGTGGACGGCGAAAACGTTGGAGCAGTAGCGTGCAAGTTCTGTTCCTCGACGAATCCGGCGACCACAACCTGTCGGTGATCGACGGCTCGTATCCGCTGTTCGTACTTGGCGGCATCATCGTGGATCAGGCCTACGCCGCGAACCCGATGGAAGACGCCGTCCGCGCGTTCAAGCGGAACCTGTTTGACCGCGACGATCTGGTTCTGCACACCGCAGACATCACGCGCAATCGCAACGGGTTCGAACGGCTGAAAGAGCGGGTGTTTCGGGAGCGGTTTTATCGCGAGCTCAATTCCTTGCTACGCGGACTGCGATTTCAGGTCGTTGCCTGCGCAATCCGTAAGGAGGACCATCTGGCACGGTACGGCGTAGCGGCCCTTGATCCTTACATGCTGAGTCTTGACGTACTGGTCGAGCGCTTCTGCATGGAAATCGGTGAACGGGAGGGTGGCGGCGTGATTGTCGCGGAGAAACGCGACCCCACGCTTGACCGCCAACTGGAGATCGCATGGCTGAACCTGAAAGTGCAGGGTACCCGCTACATTCGGGCAAGTACGATTGAGCACAGGATTGCTGGGCTTAATCTGCGCAGCAAGTCGGCAAATATTGCTGCCCTCCAACTCGCGGACCTCGTGCTGACGCCCATCGGGCGCAAGATCTTGGGGAAGCCCGTGAAGGAGGATTATCGAGTAATCGAGGAGAAATTCCGTCGGAGCCCGAACGGCCGTGTAGATGGTTACGGCTTGGTCGTGCTGCCCAAATGAAAAGAGCCGGCCCCCGCTACGCAGTGACCAGCCCATGCAAGCATTATGAGGGCGCGTCCGCCTGGACACAAGCACGAAACGATGAAAGGCCACTCGTGATGCGGGTCGTTGAGTGGCGTCTGCCGGATGCCAACAGCCAAACGCTCCGCTAACCGATTGAAACGACGCCAGTTTGTTGCATTTTCCTCGATCCGGCCGATGCCTGAGCTAGCGTTCAGCCGACCCTTCAACGCATTGCTCTGCCGGGCGGCGTGATGGCGTCCCGCGAACGACCATGTGCATCGGATCCAGAAATGGAGGGGCGATATCTGCGCGTCATACTGCTGGCTGACGGTTAACCAGTTCGCAATGCGTTTCCCGACCGACGATTCGTGCCATGAAAATCCGGTATTTCGCTGCCACGGACACTCTGTTGATCGAGTTTCGCGAAGCTGCGGTCATCGGAACACGCGATCTCGACGAGAATACGCTGCTCGACCTGGATGTAGCTGGGAATATTTGCGCAATCACGATCGAACACGCGTCGCAGCGCGCGGATCGAAATGCCCGAAGCTCGAGCCCCGGCAGACGAGGTTGCGGCGCAGGTTCGGGCGCGTCGGATTCGGGCTTTCCTGAGTCGCCGTACCCGCGACAGTCCGGGCAGACCACCGCGTAGTCATGCGCGAAGACAGGCGCCACCCGGAGCCACATTGCGTGTGTCTGCGGGTAGCCGTGCAGCATCAACAGTGGCGGGCCATTGCCGCCGACGACGCAGCGGATCTCAGTCCCCGACGTGCGGATGCGGTGTGCCGTGAAGCCCGGAAAGACGAGCGTGTCGGCTATCGCGTTCCCCGAAAAATTACATCGCTCACCCGAGATCCGTGGAGTATAATCCGGCCTGTAATCTAGCCTGTTGGAGGTTCACTATGCGCGAAGTCGGAGCCTTCGAGGCCAAGAATAAGTTCGGGACCCTGCTCGATTGGGTCGAAAGCGGCGAAGAAGTCATCATCACACGGCGAGGCAAGGTGGTCGCCCGGCTCGTTCCCGGGGTGTCTGGCGTCGACCACGATCGAGCCGCCCGCGCCGCAGCGGACATCCTGGCGCGTCGCGTCGGGGTGAAGCTAGGCGGCCTCAAGATCAAGGACCTGGTCAACGAAGGCCGGCAGTGAGCGTCGTCATCGACAGTTCCGTCACGCTCGCCTGGTTCTTCGAAGACAAACGGAGCGACGAAACCGACAACGTGTTGGATCACGTTGCGACGGCCGGCGCGATCGTGCCCTCGCTCTGGAGGCTCGAGATTGCGAATGGATTCCAGTCTGCGTTGAGGCGCAAGCGCATCACGGTCGCGTTCCGCGATGCGTCGCTCGCGAACCTGCGCGCCTTCCCCATTGTCGTGGACACCGAAACCGATCGACACGCCTGGGGAAGTACGCTGATGCTTTCCGAGCGCTTCGGACTGACATTGTGCGATGCATCCTACCTTGAACTCGCACAGCGCCTGCGCCTGCCGCTCGCGTCGCTCGACCGCGAGTTGCGTACCGCATGCCGCGCGCTGCGCGTAACGTTGAAGCCGTGAGTGGTGATGTACTGCTCGCTCATCAGGCAGCCCGGCCAGCGCACGATCGAGGTGATCGATCAGCGGAAGCTTCCGCACGCGCTGGTCAGCGTGACGATCGCCGACGCTGCCTCAGCCGCGGCCGCGATCCATGACATGACGATCCGCGGCGCGCCCTTGATCGGCGCCGTCGGCGCCTACGGGCTCGCGATGGCGCTCGACCGCGACGCCGGCGACACGGCGCTCGAGGGGGCCCATGCGACGCTCGACCGGACGCGCCCGACCGCGGTCAACCTGCGCTGGGCGCTCGACCGCGTGCGCGCCGCGGTGCGAGCGCTCCCCGTCGCCGCGCGCGCCGATGCGGCGTGGCGCGAGGCCGACGCGATCGTCGCCGAGGACATCGCGATCAACCGTGCGATCGGCGTCCACGGACTCGCACTCCTGCGCGAGCTTGGCGCCGG
>DASSIU010000107.1:0-7007 GCA_035691585.1 Sphingomicrobium sp.
TGTCGAGCGGTCCTCCAGAATGGGCCGGAACCAGCCCGAACAGGCCGGAAGCGGGATCGAAACGCAGCGCGCCGCCCGGCAGTTTGGCGCGGCGCGCCAGTGGAAGATCGACGAAGGTCCCACCAAGGACGAGATCGTTGCGCGAAGCCGCGAAATCCCGGATCGCTTCTTCGGCCGAAGCGCCGGAGAGCAGCACTTCCTCATGCCGGGTCTCCTCCTCATCGCTCGAGACGACGTCTCGCCGAAGCCGCAGCCCGCCGCCGGGAGCCCCGCTCGCGGTCGCATGAAAGGGACCGCTGCCCTCGGTTCCACGGAGAATCGCGAACTCGGGTTGGGCGAGGATCGAGAGCAGGTTGGGCCGAGGGGCGATCAGCTGGATTTCGATCACCCTGTCGGTCATCGCGACAATATCGTCGATGGCCCCGACCGAGTCCTTCAGTTCATTTCGGCTTTTGGATGCGAGCTGCCGCTTCAGTAGCTTGGCGACCTGGTCGGCGGTAATCTTCCGTCCGTCGGGCCATTGCGCGGAGGCGAGTCTGAAAATGTAGCTGAGCCCGTCGTCGCTGACGTTCCACCGCTCGGCAAGGCCCGCCACGATGTTCCCGCTGGAGTCGAAACTCACGAGACCCTGGGCAACGTTCTGAAGGACGACTGAATCGGATGTCGGAAGCGGACCCAGAGAGGGATCCCGCAGCTTCGGTTCGCCGCCGATGACGACCGCTCTGACGGCGCCCTGTGGCTGTTTCCCGCATGCGGTAGGCATCAGCGCAATGGGCAGCAGGAACATGGCGAGGAGGCGCCGCATGGTGGTTCGTTTACCGGCAACGCTCCATTCAGCAAGCATCTGGATATCCTGTCCCTACTGTATTACTAGAATAATGCAGTAAGGCGAGTCCGCGAGTGTAATGAGGGTGGCCGACAGGGATTCAATCTGGACTCGCGACGGCGTGCCGATCGAGGAACTGCCCGATCCGCTCACGTCGGAGGCTCCCCCATGTTCCGATGAAAAGCCGCGTCGCCGCCGCCGCTGGCCTTTGGTGTTCTACTCGACAACGGCGCTGCTGTTCATCACCATACTGTGGCTCGTCATCACCGCCCCCTTGTCGCGAGCCCTCGAGCCGCTTTCCGACCCCGCGATGCTGCTGATGAGCAGCGACGGTCACCCGATCGCGCTTCGCGGCGCGGTCAAAGAGGCGCCGGTCGACGTCACCAAGCTCAATCCGCTGACGCCCGCGGCATTCGTTGCGATCGAGGACCGCCGCTTTTACCACCATTGGGGAATCGATCCGCGCGGGATGGCGCGTGCGTTGGTCGCCGACATGCGCGGCGGCGGCGTTAGGCAGGGCGGGAGCACCATCACACAGCAGCTGGCTAAGACCAATTTCCTCTCGGGCGATCGCACGATCAAGCGAAAGGCGCAGGAAATCATCATCGCCTTCTGGCTCGAGATATGGCTGACCAAGCAGCAGATCCTCTCGCGCTACCTGTCGAGCGTCTATTTTGGTGACGGCGTTTACGGGCTTCGCGCAGCGGCTCACCATTATTTCCACCGGGATCCCGAAAGGCTGACCCTCGCCCAGTCCGCCATGCTCGCAGGCCTGGTCCAGGCGCCTTCGCGGCTCGCCCCGACGCAACATCTCGAAGCCGCGCAGGCGCGCAGCCGGCTGGTGCTGCATGCGATGGCGGAGACTGGCGCGATCCCCGCGGCGCGTGCTGGCTCGATCGCGCTCGCGAGGCCCGTCGTTCAAGAGACCAGACTGCCGGCCGGCACCTATTTCGCGGATTGGGTGGCACCTTCGGCCAGCCAGGCGTTCGAGTCGCAGTTCGGACGGGTACGCGTGCAAACGACCCTCGATTATGACCTGCAGCGAATAGCTGAGCGGGTGGTTGCTCGTGCGCCGGTCGGCGACGGACAGGCGGCACTCGTCGCCATGCGGCCTGACGGTCGGGTCGTGGCGATGGTCGGCGGCAAGAATTACGGCGATTCGCCTTTCAACCGCGTAACCCAGGCGCGGCGCCAGCCGGGATCGGCATTCAAGCTGTTCGTTTATCTCGCCGCTCTCCGGTCAGGCTGGACACCCGATAGCATCATCGAGGACAGACCGATCACCATCGGCGGCTGGACGCCGGTCAACAGCGATGGGGTTTATCGCGGGCCGATCACCGTGCGCGAAGCCTTCGCGCGATCGAGCAATGCCGCCACGGTCCGACTGTCGCAGCAGATCGGGCGAGCCAATGTGATCCGTGCCGCTCGGGATCTGGGAATCACCACTCCGCTGCCGGACAAGCCAAGCCTGCCCTTGGGAACGGCGGGCGTGAGCCTGCTCGAGTTGACGTCGGCTTACGCGGCGGTCGCGAGTGGTCGGTACCCGATCGTGGCGCGTGGCCTCCCCCAGCAGCAGGAGGCGGCGGGATTGCAGGCCTTGTTCCGCTCCGACGGCATGTTGGATCGTCGTCGCGACTGGGCGCCAATGCTCGACCTGCTCTACGCCGCCGCGAACAACGGAACGGGTCGCCGGGCGGCGCTGGCGGTGCCGACGTTCGGCAAGACCGGGACCACACAGGAAAATCGCGACGCCTTATTCATTGGGTTCGCGGGCGACCTCGTCGTCGGCGTGTGGGTCGGCCGCGACGATAACAAGTCGCTTGGCAGGGTCAGCGGCGGAACGGTGCCCGCTGAAATCTGGCGAAGTTTCATGACTTCGGCGCTCGCCGTCGATCATCAGCAGGGACCGCCACTCCCGGTAGAGTTCAGGCCCCAGCCGCAGCAATCCCCAATGAAAAGCCCGCTGCCCCCGGACTGGAGCAACGCGACGAAACCGTTGCGCGACCTCGCACGCGCGCTGGACCAATTGTTCGGCGATCGCTGAAAACGGGCTTAACGAAAGTTCATAGTCGCAGAGGCGATTTTAACGCTTTTTCAACCAGCAAGCCCCAAATTCAGCGCCAGCCTACGCCGGGCAGGGGTTGCGCGGGCTGGGGCATGTACGTCCCATTTTGTTGGAACCAGTGTGGGAGACCGGAGATGGTCAAGTTTATTAAGCTTCTGAAGAACGAGAAGGGCGCGACCGCGATCGAATATGGTCTGATCGCCGCTCTGATCGCTGTTGCTGCCATCGGCGCGATGCAGGGCATCGGCAACAAGCTGAACACGACGTTCAATAACGTTTCGAACTCGCTCAGCTAAGAGCAGTCTTCGCGACGAATGGGGACGGCGGTGCCTTCGGGTGCCGCCGTTCTCTTTTGCGCGCCAAATGCATCCGGGATTTGCGGCACCGCTTCGCCGTTGTATCGTTGAGCCGGGATGAGGTGGATTTTCGCAGCGGCCGCGGGGGCCTTGGCGACGCTGTCAACTTCGGCCGGCGCGACCGCTCGGCCGATCCTTTATGACGCGGTCGCGCTCAACATCGGCGTCAACTGCCAGTGGCAGTCTAGCTGTATGTCCCAGCAGCATTCGGCGATGAAACGCTCGCTGAGCTATGTCGCCAGCACCCACCCGCCACACTGGCGAGTCCAGCTATGCAACCGCAATGCTGGACGGGGCGGATATCGGATCGACTGGATCGGCTTCGACCATTGCATCCGCAATGCATCCCTGGGCGGCCCGCGGCCGCATGTTCGAAAGCGGTCGAGACATTGATCGTCCGCGCCAGTGTGAACGAAAGGTCATTGGCACGAAGAGCGCTGGCGAATTAGCGGGAATCCATGGCTGATCGCCAGATATTCTACGATCCTTCGGGGCGTCGCCGAAAGCGGTTCACGCTTGCGATCGCGATGTTCGTGCTGCTCAACATCCTGACCATTGCGGCGCTGTTCGCGACCATCCGGGTAGTTCCCGCCCAGGCACCGCTGCCAGTCGCGCTCGAACATGGCGTGGCGCAGCGCCCACCCAAGCTGACGCTGCTTGCCCGCACTACTGCCCGGTTCAACCGCGCCATCCGAGTCCTGCTTGGCACCCAGCCTCCCAGTCCGCGAAGGGTAGGTGCTCGCCGTGCCACGGCCGTCGCCACCGCCATGAGCCGGCCACTATATGTTGGCTTTTACACGCCGTGGGACGAGAGCTCGACCTCCTCGCTCCAGCGGCACATCGGGGACCTGGACTGGCTGGCGCCGGTTTGGGTGACGGTCACCGGACCCAATCACCAGTTCAACGTCCTTCCGGACCGTGATGGGCGAGCTGTGATCAACGCCGCGGCGAACCGCCCGTTGATCCTCCCGGTCGTGCAGAATTTCTCCAATGGACAGGTGGATCCCGCTGGTGCGCAAGCACTGCTCGCCGATCCTCGCGCTCGCCGCCATTTCCTCGACCAGCTAGAATCGTTCCTGGTCACCAACCACGCGTCTGGAGCGGTGTTCGACCTCGAGGAGCTCGGTCGCCCGGGCCAGGACAATTACCTGCAGCTGCTGCGAGAGGCGCGGGAGCGATTTTCAAAGCACGGCTGGCTGATCACGGTTGCTGTCCCGGTCGACCAGCCTTGGGACCTGAGGCGGTTCGCTGCAATCGCCGACAAATTGTTCGTCATGGCCTATGATGAGCATTCCAACGACGGCCCCCCCGGTCCAATCGCATCGCAGCAATGGTGGGCAAGCGTCGTTGCCCAGGCTGTCCGCCAAATTCCCCGCGATAAGGTCATCGTGACCATCGGCAACTACGCCTACGACTGGCACGACGGCGGCGGCGACCCGGAGAATGTCGAGGAAGCTTGGGTCGATGCCGGCGACAGCGACGCGCCACCGGTCTTCGACCGGGGCGCCGGGAACAGCACCTTCGCTTACGACGATGAAAATGGGCACTCGCACACCGTTTGGATGCTCGATGCCGCAAGCGCCTTCAACCAGCTGACGGTCCTGGACCGCGCCGGAATTCGGGAGGTGGGCCTGTGGCGCCTTGGTGCTGAAGATCCGGCGCTGTGGTCCATCTTCGGCCGCAAAGTGCAAACTCCTCGCAACGCATCGGGCCTGATCCACCTCGCCGAAGGGACCAATGTCGACATTGAAGGGCAGGGGGAAATCCTGCGCATCACGGCCCTTCCCACGGCGGGCGAGCGCAAGTTGACCTTTGCCCGCAATGGGCTCCTCACCAATGTCGACTTTGTCTCGGTGCCGCGGCCGTTCACGATCACCCGGACCGGCTATCGTCCGGGACTCGTGGCGCTGACCTTCGACGATGGTCCTGACGCCCGCTGGACCCCGCGAATCCTGGACATTCTCAAAGCGAAGCGGGTGCCGGCGACTTTCTTCGTCGTGGGCGAAAACGCACTCACCGAGCGCAGCCTTCTGCAGCGTATGATCGCCGAGGGGCACGAGGTCGGGAGCCACACTTACACTCACCCGAACCTCGCCACGACCGACAAGACCCGAACCCTGTTCGAGCTCAATGCCACCCAGCGCCTCTTCCAGGCATTCACGGGGCGGACGCTAAAGCTGTTCCGAGCGCCGTTCTTCGGAGACGCCGAGCCGACCACGGCGGACGAAATCCTGCCAGTGTGGGACGCGCAGAACCGCGGTTACATTTCGGTCGGCTTGCACGTCGACAGCGAAGACTGGCAGCGGCCTGGGGTTCCGACCATCATCAACAATGTGCTTTCGCGGATCCTGTCCGCTCCGGGCAATTGCAATGAACAATCGGAATCGCAGTGCAGCCGCAACGTCGTGCTGCTCCACGATTCGGGCGGTGATCGAAGCCAGACTATCGCTGCCCTTCCAATCATCATCGACGCGCTGCGCGCGCGTGGTTACCGGTTTGTCCCGGTCTCGGAGCTCGCCGGCCTGTCGCCGCTCCAGGCGATGCCTCCGCTCTCCGCTTCCGATCACCTCGCCGCTCGAATCGACCTGGGCCTCTTCGAATCTCTCGGGTTTGGCATTCGCGTAGTTGGATTCCTTTTCGGGCTGGCGATCACCCTCGGCATCGCTCGAGCACTGGTGTTGACCGGCCTCGGCCTCCTTTCCGCCTGGAAGGACCTCAGGCGGCAGCGGCCGGCGATCGATCCCAAGACCTTCGTCAGCGTGCTGATTCCCGCGTTCAACGAGGAGCGCGTGATCGAGCGTTCGGTGTCGCGGGTGCTCGCGAGCGAGGACGTCCAGCTCGAGGTCATCGTCATCGACGACGGCTCCAAGGACCGGACCGCAGCGATCGTCGAGGCCGCGTTTGGCAAGGATGCCCGAGTCCATGTGATCAAGCTGGAGAACGGCGGGAAAGCACGGGCGTTGAACCACGGCCTCGCCATTGCCAGGAGCGACATCGTCATCGCGCTCGATGCGGATACGCAGTTCGAGCCTCGGACTATTGCTCGCCTCGCGCGCTGGTTCGCGACCGATGAACGGCTCGCAGCGGTCGCGGGCAACGCCAAGGTCGGCAACCGGATCAACATCGTCACCAAGTGGCAGGCGCTGGAATATATCACCGCTCAGAATCTCGAGCGCCGAGCGCTCGCCCGGCTCGGTGCAATGACTGTGGTGCCCGGTGCGGTCGGCGCGTGGCGCAAGCAGGCGATCCTCGAGGTTGGCGGCTACCCGCCCGAGACGCTTGCCGAGGACCAGGACCTGACTATCGCTGTCCAGCGCGAGGGGTGGAATGTCGCCTATGACCAGGGCGCCGTCGCCTGGACGGAGGCGCCGCAGTCGGTCCGCCAGCTCGCCCGTCAGCGGTTCCGCTGGGCCTTCGGGACGATCCAGTGCGTGTGGAAGCACAAACGCGTCATGGCCGACGGATGGCCGCGCGGGCTTGCATTTGTCGGGCTGCCGCAAACGATCATGTTCCAGCTGCTGTTCGCGGTGATCTCGCCGATTATCGACCTGTCGCTCGTGCTGAACATCTTCTGGACCGTGACCTCGATCCACGAGCATGGCTACACTGCCGTGAAGGGCGATCTACAGCACGTCGCTCTGTTCTGGATACTTTTCGCGGCGATCGACCTCACTGCCGGCCTCGTCGCCTTCGCGCTCGAGCGGCGGGAGAACTGGCGGCTGATGCTGTGGCTAATCCCGCAACGGTTCGGGTACCGGCA
>DASSIU010000108.1:0-14231 GCA_035691585.1 Sphingomicrobium sp.
CGCGGAAGCGGCGAGCTTCCGGTGATCTTCGCCAGATCCGACGACGGAGTAACCGGGCGTGCCAATCCGCCCCCTGCTTTACGACTGCCTTGTGCCATCACGGCCCTCCTGTTGTTCCTCTTGTCGATAGAGCGCAAAGCGGGACGCTTTGCAATGCTCTACCAGAGGGAAATTCAGCGATTTTCCCTCGCGAACGGAACGACCCGGTTGCCGGCGTCGTGGCCGATGTCCGCGCGGCCGCCGAACAGGATGCCGGAACGGGCACACCATTGCTCGACGATCGCCGCTTCATCGCGCCCGAAATCGGGATCGTTGGGCAGGATGTCGGAGACACGACCCAAGCGCAGGCGTCGCACTTTCTGGATCCCCGGGCTCGACGTCACATGAAACATCGAACGGTCGATCGCATAGAGATGTTCGCTGACCTCCTCGATCAACAGGTCGACGCCGGTGAAGTCAGGCTCAAGGCTCGTTCCAAGCAGGTTCGACAATACAGTCAGGTTGAACGCCATGCTCGGACCTCCGAGCGCCGGTTCCAGCGCTGCGGGATCGCGGCGCACGAGCCAGTCTAGCGCGCGCTCCACCGCCGCCGTGCCATTCTGCAGGCCATGGTCCCCCCGCAACGCATCTTGCGGCATTGGCCCCCAGGCGACCTCGAGGCCCGCCTTGTAAAGCCCGGCGAGGAGGAACCCCGCGTCGCTGTAGCCAAGGTAGCTCTTGGCTCGGGCGGCCTCCGGCAGGTCGGCCAGCGTGGCTTCCGCAATGCGGTTCGACCCATAGCCGCCGCGCGCGAACCACACCGCGTCGATCGCCGGATCGGCCATCACTTCTCGAAGCGCCGCGAGCCGCGCCTCGTCGGGACCGGCGAAATGACCGTCCGAAAGGAAGCATTGCGGGTGGATGACCAGCTCGCAATCGCCGCGCGCAGCGACGATCGCCCGGACAGCCGCCGCCGCTTCTTCCGTCAGCCTGCAGCTGGGGGCAACCACCGCGATGCGCATCGGCGAAGCTTATGAGGTGAACGGCGCTATCCGCAATGGTGAAGGCTCGCCGAGGGCGGCCTCCTTGAGCGCCGTCAAACGGCTGCCGAGGCCGGCGTGCCAGTCGCCTTTCGACGGAACACCAGACCCATTCCCGCGAAGCCCAAGAGCATCATGGCCCAGGAGCCCGGCTCGGGCACGCCTCCGACTACCGACTGGAACGTGATCGTCCCGCTGGGGGTCAGGGTGAGCAAGCCGCCAGTCGATGCAATGTTCTTGAACTGCCCTACCGCGAACAGGCTCGAGCTGCTGACCGGGCCATAGCTCGACTGGAAGGTGAAGGCCGCCTGTTGGGCGTCGGTGACGAAGAAATCGAACAGATCGGAGGTTCCCGGCTGACCCAGAAAGAAGACGTCATTAGAGCGGGTGATCCCCAGGTCGGTCGCCCCCGTCAGAGTCACCGATCCCACTCCCGGGATCGTGACGACGGTCGAAGTGAGAGGGCTGAGGAACTCACATGTAACGTCACAGCTCGATACGTTCGCATTGTCGCCCGTCAGCAGGATCGTAAAGGGACCCGAGAACGGCGTCCCGGCCAGTGAGCCCGTTCCGCTCGCCGATATCTGGTAGGTGACGACGTCGGCAGATGCAGGTGCGCCCAGGGCACACAAAGATAGCGCCGCCGCCGCAGCAAGATACGCCTTCATATATGCCCCCTTATGCCGGGGACGTAATGGTTAATGAGAAGTTTACAGTCAATAGAGGCGGCGCTGAAATTCTCTAGTCCACCGGCTTGTTGAGACCGTTCCACAAGGCGATCGGGCCGCCGGCAATGGTCGGAATGTCCAAGCGGTCCTGCCCGAGCAACGCCGCGCCGGCGATGCCGCAGATGAACCACACGCAAATCGCGCCGAGGATGTACGGCTTCATCGCTCCCTCCCGCTCGACACGCGCCGAGCCCGAATGACCGACGAATGGCTAGCCCAAAACCGTTTACAAGCCGTGTGCGCATGAACATTCACTGCCCTCCCCCCGGACCGCACGCCGAAAGACTGGCGCATCGCCCGCCAATCGTGCAGCTTCCACTCGTCGTTCGAGAGGGGAAGCCATGAAGAGAATGAGCGCCATCGCGGTCGCCGTCGCCGCCCTGTTTGCAACCTCGTCCGCGCCGGTCCCGGCGAGCTACAGCGTGCTGATCCACGGCGGCACGATCTACGACGGTTCGGGCTCGACGCCCTACGTCGGCGACGTCGCGCTGAAGGGCGACCGGATTGTCTATGTCGGCCCGCACGCGCCCGGTCATGCGGCCAGGGTGATCGACGCTACCGGCAAGGCGGTGTCGCCGGGCTTCATCAACATGCTGAGCTGGGCGGTCGAGAGCCTGATCGCCGACGGCCGCGGGATGAGCGACACCTACCAGGGAGTCACGCTCGAAGTGTTCGGCGAGGGCGATTCCATGGGCCCGCTGACCCCCGAAATGAAGGCCAAGGCGCTGAAGCGCGAAGGCGACATCAAGTATCCGATCAGCTGGACGACGCTTGCCCAGTATCTCGATTTCATCACCAGGAAGGGCGTCACTCCCAACGTCGCCTCGTTCGTCGGCGCCACGACGGTGCGCGTGCACGAGCTCGGCGAGAAGGATGTGCAGCCGACGCCTGCGCAGCTCATCCGGATGCGCGCGCTGGTCCGCCAGGCGATGAAGGACGGCGCGCTCGGCGTCGGCTCGGCGTTGATCTATGCGCCCGCGACCTATGCCAAAACGCCCGAGCTGGTCGCGCTGACTCTGGAAGCGGGCAAGTGCGGCGGGATGTACATCAGCCACATGCGCTCGGAGGGAAACAAGCTGCTGGAGGCGATCGACGAGCTGATCACGATCAGCCGCGAGTCCGGGGCCCCGGCCGAAATCTACCACTTCAAGCAGGCGGGGCAGTCCAACTGGGGCAAGCTGGACGCGGCGATCACTCGGGTCAATGCGGCGCGCGCGAGCGGCGACCGCGTCAGCGCCAACATGTACACCTATCTCGCCGGCGCCACGGGGCTGGATGCCGCCATGCCGCCCTGGGTCCAGTCGGGCGGCCTCGAGGCGTGGATCGCCCGAATGAAGGACCCGGCGGTGCGCGCCCGGCTGGTGAAGGAAATGCGTACTCCGACCAATGAGTGGGAAAATCTGATGCTGCTGACCGGCAGCCCGGACAAGATCCTGCTGGTCGCCTTCAAAAACCCCAAGCTCAAGCCGCTCACCGGCAAGACTCTCGGCGAGGTCGCCCGAATGCGCGGCAAGAGCCCCGAGGAAACCGCGATGGACCTGGTGATCGAGGACGGGAGCCGCGTCGGCACTGTCTATTTCCTGATGAGCGAGGACAATGTGAAGCGCGAGGTCGGCCTGCCGTGGATGAGCTTCGGCTCCGACGAGGGCTCGCCCGCGCCCGAGGGCGTGTTCCTGAAGTCGCATTCGCACCCCCGCGCCTACGGCAATGTCGCCCGGCTGCTCGGCCATTATGTCCGCGACGAGCATGCGGCGACGTTGCAGGACTCGGTGCGGCGGCTGACCTCCCTGCCCGCGAGCAACCTCGGAATCCGCCAGCGAGGCGCGCTCAAGCCCGGCTTCTACGGCGACGTCGTGGTGTTCGACCCGGCGACCATCCAGGACCACGCGACCTACGACAAGCCGGACCAGCTCGCGACCGGCGTCGACGACGTGTTCGTCAACGGCGTGCAGGTGCTGAAGGACGGTGTCCACACCGGCGCCAAGCCGGGACGCGTGGTGCGCGGGCCGGGCTGGACCGGGTGGCCCGGCGGAGGGGCGTGCAGGCCTTAGGTCGGCTCGTCTAATGTCTGCAATGGGTGGAAAGCGGACATGAGCGCCACGACGCAATTGCCGCGAACGGCCTTTGCTCAACGACCTCGTATCGGGAATTGCACCACTTTGCCCTCGGGCTCGCACGTCAGCAGGTCGGCGACCAATTGCGCTAGATCGGCGTGACGGAACGGCTTTGCCAGTCTCGGCACCGATGCGGCCGGCCCTTCGGCGATGTTCGAATAGCCGGTGATCAACATGAGCTTCATCGCAGGCGCGAGCGGATTTGCGAGCTCGATGAGCTCTGCGCCATTCATCCCGGGCATCAAATAGTCCGAGATCATGAGATCGGGCGGCTCTCGGCTGCGCAGCAAGCGCAGGGCTTCGGCCGCCGAATTCGCTTCTACGACCGTGTAGCCGAGATCGCTCAACATTTCAGCAGTGCCCATACGCACCAGCTCCTCGTCGTCGACAAGAAGGATCGTCGCCTGACGCGGAGCGCGGACCGGTGGACGGGATTCGAGATCCTCGGCCGCCGCCGCTTCTGCCGCCTGCGGAAGCCAAATCTCGGCTACAGTACCTTTCCCAGGGTTGCTCGTCAGGTTGAGCACGCCGCCGAGCTGCGCGGCGAGGCCGTGCACCATCGATAGCCCAAGGCCGGTGCCCTTGCCCACGCCCTTGGTCGAAAAGAAGGGCTCGATTGCCCGGGCGAGCGTTTGCTCGTCCATTCCAATGCCGGTATCGCGTACAGTGATACGGACATAATCGCCCGCGTGCAGTTCTCCGCCACCCGAGACGGAAGCGGCATCGGCCTCGATCGAGAGCTTGCCGCCGCGTGGCATGGCGTCACGGGCGTTGATCGCGAGATTGAGGACGGCGAGCTCGAGCTGGCTCGGATCGACCCGTGCCGGCGGAAGGTCTGGAGCGTGGCTGATCTTGACTTCGATCGCTGGGTCAAGCGAGCGGCGGATGAGATCAGTCATCCCGTCGAGCAACATCCCGACGTTGACCGAACGGACTCTGAGGTCCTGCCGGCGTGCAAAGGCGAGGAGGCGCTGCACCAGCGTCGCTGCTCGGCTTGCCGCCTGGAGGCCCGCGTCGATCAGCCGCTGTGACGGGTCGGTCGCCGGCAACCGCCGGCGCAGCAAGTCGAGGTTGCCGATCACGGGCGTGAGCAAATTGTTGAAATCGTGCGCGACGCCGCCCGTCAGCTGGCCCAGCGTCTCGAGCTTTTGCGCTTGGTGCAGCTTCGCCAGCGCGAACTCATGCTCGCGGGTGCGCTCGGCAACCCGCATCTCGAGCGTCTCGTTGGCAGTGCGCAGCCGCTCTTCGCTTTGCTGAAGCTCTTCGAGCCGGGCGCGTGCGTCATATTGGCGGAGGCGGGCGCGGAGCGCCGCTCGCGCGAGGCTGACGAGTGTCGTCGGATGGAACGGCCGCTCCAAGAATGTGACGTTGCCGAGCGCATCGAGCAGCCTGCCCGCTTCCGGGTTGCGCTCCAGTCCGCCGCCCTTGTGAGTCAGCAGGACGAAGGGAAGATCGGACCATTCCGGCTGGTCGCCGATCCATTCGCACAACCGGCGCAGGTCGCGGCCGAGCAACGCCTCTTCGGTCACCAGCACGAATCCGACGCCGTTCGGCAATTCGCTCGCCAGGCATTCGACATCGGGGCAGATCACCGAGGCGATTTGCGCCTCGCGCAGCATCCCGGCGGCGACCGCCGCGTCGCGCCCGACCGGCGCCAGAATTAGGGCGGTGGTGGATCGGCCGGGCGTCACGTGTGCTCGAAATCCATCAGCGCTTGTTCGACGCCTACCATCTCGGGAACGCCGCGAAGAACGCCCTGGAAGTTGATAAGCGGCGGCCCGAGCGCCATCCCACCGTTGCCGATGCGATACTCTCGGATGGTGTCCTCGTGCGCGCTGGTGCGCTTCTTGATCACCGAAATCGCACGACGGACTCGCCCCATCGCCTCGAAATACCGGAGCAGGATCACGGTGTCAGCGAGATAAGTCACGTCCACTGGCGCGCGCATATCGCCGACCAGCCCATGTTGAGCGACGGTAAGGAAGGTAGTCGCGCCTTGCCGGTTCAGGAACTGCAGAAGCTCGTGCATGTGCAGGATCAGCTGCTTCTCCTCGGGCATCGCGGCCTGATAGCCATTGAGGCTGTCGATCACGACTGTCCGTGCCGAATGTTCCTCGACACAGCTGCGCACGCGCTGCGCGAACTCGCCCGGAGCAAGTTCGGCAGCGTCGATCTGCTCGATGATCAGTCGACCGCTGTCGCGCAGCGATTCCAAGTCCAGACCGAGCCCCTTAGCGCGCTGGAATAGCAGCCCGATTTCCTCATCAAAGATGAACATCGCCGCGCTTTCGCCGCGCGCGATGGCCTGGACTGCAAAGCTCAGCGTCAGCAATGTCTTGCCCGTTCCCGCCGGGCCCAGCACGAGCGTGCTCGACCCCCGCTCGATTCCGCCGCCAAGCAATTCGTTCAGCTCGGCAGAATTGCTGGTCAACGTCTCGCGAGCGAAATCGCGCTTATGTTCGGCGGAGACCAGGCGGGGGAATACAATCACACCGCCGGTCTTGATGATCATGTCGTGATAGCCGCCGCGGAAATTTTGCCCGCGATACTTGATTACCCTCAGCCGTCGGCGGTCGGCGCCATAGTCCGGCGCCAGCTCCTCGAGCCGGAGCACGCCGTGCGCGACGCTGTGCACCGTCTTATCGTGCGTGTCGCTGGTGAGATCGTCGAGCATCACTACGGTCGCGCCGTTGCGGGCGAAGTAATGCTTCAGTGCCAGAACCTGTCGCCGGTAACGGAGCGAGCTTTGCGCAAGGAGACGGATTTCCGACAGGCTGTCGACGACGATGCGGCGTGGATTGTGCTTTTCGATCGCTTCGAAGATGCGCTTGGTGGTTTCGCCCAGCTCGAGGTCGGACGAATAGAGCAGGCTTTGCTGCTGTTCCTCGTCGAGCAGGCTCTCGGGCGGGACAAGTTCATATACCGACAGCGGCTCGACGAACTCCCATCCATGGGATGCGGCGCTCTCGCGCAACTCCTCTTCGGTCTCGGATAGGGTAATATAAAGCCCATTTTCGCGCGCTTTGGCGCCGGCAAGAAGGAACTGCGTCGCGATCGTCGTCTTGCCAGTGCCGGGACTGCCTTCAATCAAATAGACCCGTCCCCGGTGCAGGCCGCCGGAGAGAATTTCGTCGAGTCCTTCTACGCCGGTGGCCGCCTTGTCATGTTTGTCACCCATCGCGTCACTTGTTCCTTATTCTTCGGAAACCTGCTGTGGCTGGTGAGGGGCAACGTCGATGAGCTGAATCGGTTGCGATACGACCGGTCTCGCTTTGCGGCGGCCTCGAGTTTGGACCGCTAATGTCCGCAATGGGTCGAAAGCGGACACTGCATCGTCGGCACTACATCCGCTTTCCTAATTGGAATTGGCGTGCTTGGCTGGGCGCATGGCGCTGCTCCGGTCCGGTCCACGAACCTCGCGAACGGGTCCGCTGATAAAGTCACGGAAAATGGCGCCGCATCAGGTGACATTAGTGAACCTAAGCGCGTGCCCCCTGCCCGCTGGTCAATTTGCGCGGCAGCCAATAGGGCCGCTCGAATGCGGCGGCAGCGGGATGCTCGGGTGCATCGTCCGCGCCAGCGGCGACAGGTTATCGGGGTCCGACCGCTCGCTCGATCCGGGGTGCCGTTGCGCAGATGATATTCCGTTCTTAGGCTCTCTTCGCTCGGAGCAGCAGTTTGGGGAGAGTGTCCGTGCATAAGACCATGATCGCGTTCGCGTTCTTTGCGGTTAGCCCGTCGGCTTTGGCTGCGCCGCAGGCGGGCTTTCAGCTACTGCCGGTTCCCGCTAGGATTGACGTGAGCGGCTACGGCGAAGTGAAGTACATGCCCGACGTCGCCACAATCGCCTACATCATTCGCGGTGAGGGGCCGACGAGCGACGAGGCCGTTCGAGCGATGGCTGCTTCCGCGGTGCGGGTCTCTGCGGCGGTCCACGCAATCGACGCGACAGCGGAGCCGAAAACGAGCGAAATCAAAATCGCGGCGGTCCGGAGCACGGATTGCAAGGAGCATGATTATGGTCCGCCGCAGCTTTCGAGCGGAGCGTGCGCCATTTCGGGTTATGTCGCCACGCAATCAGTCACCCTCCGGACGACGGCAGTAAAGGATTCTGGAACGCTGGTCGGACTGGTCGGACGCGCTGGCGCTTTGAACCCGCGTATAGAAGGCTTCACAGTGCGAGATTCTCGCCCGCAGCAACAACAGGCGATCGCCGCCGCTCTTGCCGATGCCGCGTCCAAAGCGGCCGCAATCGCCGCCGCCAGTCATGTACAACTCGGGCCCATTCTCAATGTGACAAGCGGGCCCCGCAACGACGCGCAGCAAATCATTCTCAGTGGCAGCCGCAGACTAACCGTCAATACGCCGCCTCCCCCTCCGGCGCCCCCGGTGCGGGTGGACGTCGTTCCGGAGCTGCTCACAACCACCTCGTACGTGACCGTCGTCTATTCGATCAATCAATAGGACGCGGCTGGCGTTCGATCACCCCGCCGATTAGGGCCGCTCGAATGATCGATTCACCAGTCTTTTTCAGCGGCATCGGCGGCAGCGGGATGTTGCCGCTCGCGTGCATCGTGCGCGCGAGCGGCGGCAGGGTTTCGGGGTCCGACCGCTCACTCGACGCGGGGCGGACGCCGCACAAGTTCGACTATCTGCGCTCGCTCGGGATCCAGCTGTTTCCGCAGGACGGATCGGGGATTCAGGCGGGGATGACTCTCGTGACCTCGGCCGCAGTCGAGGCGACGGTGCCGGACGTGGTGCGGGCGAAGGAGCTCGGCCTCGCCCACCTCACCCGGCCCGAATTCCTGGCGCGGCTGCTGAACTCGGCGCAGCGCAGCGTCGCGGTGGGCGGGACCAGCGGCAAGTCGACGGTCACCGGGATGATCGGCTGGGTCCTCCATGCCTGCCATCGCCAGCCGACCGTGATGAACGGCGCGGTGATGAAGAATTTCGTGACCCCCGCGGCGCCCTTCGCCAGCGCGCTGGTCGGCGACCCCGAGCTGTTCGTCAGCGAGGTCGACGAGAGCGACGGCTCGATCGCGCTCTATCGGCCCGAGATCGCGGTGCTGACCAACATCAGCCTCGATCACAAGGAAATGGACGAGCTTCGGCGGTTGTTCGCACATTTCCTCAATGCCTCGAAGAAAGTGGTACTGAACCTCGACGATCCCGAAACGCGCGCGCTGTCCGGGACGGTGCCGGCCGACAAGGTGCTCGGGTACGGCTTCGACAGCCCGGGCGCGGATTTCACGGGCAAGGACTTGCAGCTGGAGCCGCAGGGGGTGCGCTTCGCGCTTGAGGCCGAGGGCAATCGGCACGAGGTGCGGCTTGGGGTGCCTGGGCGCCACAACGCGTCCAATGCGCTGGCCGCGATCGCCGCGGCACGCGCGCTCGGAGTCAGGGTGGAGGACGCGGTCAACGCGCTCGCCCGCTTCGAAGGGCTCCGGCGCCGGCTCGAGATCGTCGGCGAAGCGGGCGGAGTCACGGTGATCGACGACTTCGCCCACAACCCCGACAAGATCGCCGCGACCCTGGCGACGATGCGCGCGCAGCCGGGTCGGCTGCTGATCATGTTCCAGCCCCATGGCTACGGCCCGCTCGCCAAGATGGGCGAGCCGCTGGCCGAGAGCCTCGCCAATGGAATGGCGCCCGACGACCGGCTCTACCTGCCGGACCCCGTTTACCAGGGCGGCACGGTCGACAAGGCGCGCGGGTCCGACTGGCTCGCCGATGCGGTGCGGGCGCACGACAAGCAGGCCGAGCATATTGCCGAACGGCCAAGGATCGGGGACGCGCTGCTGGCCGAGGCGCGGCCGGGTGACCGGATCCTGATCATGGGCGCTCGAGACGATACCCTGATCGATTTCGCGCGCGGGCTGGTCGAGCGGCTGGCGGAAACAACTTCCGCCTGACGATGGTTTGACCGTCATGGCCGAGCCAGGAACCGTGACCGGATGGAAGCTCCCCGAGGATGAGCGCGAACTCCTGCTCCGCCGCTTCCCGCCCAAGTATGAGAATGTCGTCGCCGACCACGTCACCTTGCGCACCGGCGCAACGCCGCAGACTCCGCTGCCCAGGAAGCCGGACTATGCGCGGGTGATTGGCTGGGCGGACGACGGCCAGGGCCTCGAGTGCCTGGTGGTCGAGCTGGACGGCACGTTCGACCGTCCGGACGGATCGACCTATCACATCACCTGGTCGCTGGGCGCCGGCAGAAGGGCCCGCGAGAGCAACGACTTGCTGATGAATTCCGGTTTTCATCCTCTCGATGCAGCGATCCCGGTCGAGCTGGAGCCGGCGCGCTTTTGATGCCCGAGCGACGACTGTTCCTGGACGCCGACGGAGTCCTCGCGGATTTCGACCTGGCGGCCCGTGAGCTTCTCGGGGCGAGCCCGAAGCAATATATCGCGGAGCACGGCCGGGGAGAGTTCTGGAAGCGGCTTGCCAAGGCCCCGAACTTCTACGGCACGCTGCCCGAAATGCCCGACGCACGGCGCCTGTTCGATGCGGTCAGGCATCTGGAACCGACGATTCTCACTGGGCTTCCGCTCGGCAGTTGGGCGGCGCCGCAGAAGGTCGAATGGGCGGCCGAGCATTTTCCGGGCGTGCCGATTATCACGTGCCTGGCAGCCGACAAGCACAAGCACATGCATCCCGGCGACGTGCTGGTCGACGACCGCGAGAAGCATCGCGATGCCTATGAAGCGGCGGGCGTCATCTTCGTGCACCACAAGAATGCCGAGGACAGCCTGAGGCAGCTGGCGAAGCTCTTTCCGTCGGTGAAGGCGTCCGCGGACGCGTGAGGACGTCGCCTAGGCGGCAGCCTTGAGGTCGACCTTCTCGACCCACTCCGGCCAGAACACCGGTTCGCGGCTCGACCAGCCGGGCGCGGTCGCGGCGCTCTCGCTGATCGACTGCAGGAGAATGCGGCGGCGGTCCGGGTGAAGGTGCGGCAGGGCAGCGGCGGCGCAGAAAGCGCTCGGCAGCCACGGACGCGACGCGGCGCCGATCAACCGCTCGTAGAGGAAACGGTAAGCGGCGAAGTTGGGCAGCCTGTCCTGGCCGAGGTCGAAGGCGCTGAGCGTGATCAACATGCCGACGAACGGCTCGATCATGTCGAGGCCGCTATCGTCCGGCACCTGCAGGCGGAGATGATCGAGCTGCTTGTAGAGACGGGCCTGAGCGCGGATCGAGGCGGCTTCGCCTTCGTCGCGAGCCCAGCATTCGATCGGGTCGCGGCGACCATAAGCCACATCGAGCGACCGGCGAATGTAGCGCTGCGTAGCTTTCGAAAAGCTCGCAAACTCCTTCATCTCCGAGATCAGCATCGCGCCGCTGGCCGGCTGGCTGGTCCGCGTAATCATGAACCCGACTCCTTATTCCCAAGGCGGGATCATGCGGCGGTATTGGTTTCGAGAAACTTAACCACAGTCCCACCCCCCATTCAGATTGAATCAGAGGGGAGTCACCGCGTCTAGGCTAGAAATTGACCAGAGACGGGAAAACTGTGGATTGTTGAATATTTGCAACGCCGCGTCTTTTTTGTGACGCTTCCGTTACTGTTCCTCCGAATTCTCGGGGAAGCTTGACGACGGGGCAGGTTCATCACTGCCGCCCGGCTGCGTCGCGGAAGATGGATCGGAGGCGTCCATCGACTGGTCGCTGCCGACATCAGCCTTCGCGTCGGGATCGTTCGGCTTGAGCTTGAGCTTGTGTTCGAGGTCGCGCTCAGGCGGTGCGGAGATCACCGCTGGCGGCGCCCCCTCCTTGTCTTCGATGGCATTCACAGCCGGTTCTCCATCGCTTAATATTGCTCCCCGGTAACGACCGGAGCCGCGGGGACGTTCCGCGCCAGCCTTCGTTTCGACCGGCAGGGGCGACGCTTCTGCCAACGGGCAGGCGGCGGTTTTCGCGAGGGGATTTTTGGGACATGACTGTGCCAATGCTCATGATGCCCGCCCCCGTCGCCAGGACCCGGTTCGGCGACTGGCCATTCGCCGTGAAGTCGATCCTCGGCTTCTGGCTATTTTACGCGCTCACGGTCGTCGTCAGGGCATTCCTCGGCTCAGACCCGTGGACCATGCTCGAAAACAAGCTGTTCGTGATCGGAATCGGGATTCTGATCACCGGCGTCATGTATGTCGCCATCAGCGCGCTGGGCGTGAACGCGACGATCCGGCGAAAGGCGGTGATCGCGGGGATCAGCGCGACGATCGGCTCCATCGTCATGGGGACAGCGGTCGTCGCGACCGAAGACTGGATGCACGAGAGCAAGGAGGAATTCCGCTTCCAGGCGCGGGAGGGCTTCACGGTCATCGAGCAGGGCAACAGGATCAAGATCGAGCGGACCGCCGCAGAGCCCCTGGTGCTGACGATGCCCAAGATCGCCGACCTCGATACGTTACACCGGATCCGGTACGCACTTGATGCCTCGATCACCTGGTTGTTCTTCTACATCGGCTGGAGCGCCTTCTATATCGCCGTCCAGGCGCAGGCGCAGGCCATGGGCGCCCAGCGGAGGCTCGCCGATGCCGAGAGCGCGGCGCAGGCCGCTCAGGTCCGAGCGCTGCGCTACCAGGTCAATCCGCATTTTTTGTTCAACACGCTGAACTCACTGTCGTCGCTGGTGATGACGGGGCGCACCGACCGCGCGGAAACCATGCTCCTCGCGCTGTCGACCTTCTTCCGGACCAGCCTTTCACTCGATCCGAGCGCCGACGTCAGCCTGGCCGAAGAAATCGATCTTCAGCGTCTGTATCTCGACATCGAGATGGCCCGCTTCCCTGACCGGCTCACGGTGGATATCGACGTGCCCGCCGAGCTCGAGCAGGCGCGCATGCCAGCGCTGCTGCTTCAGCCGATCGTCGAGAATGCGATCAAGTATGGCGTGTCGAAGAGCCGAAGGGCGGTCGTGATCCATATTGAGGCGCGGCATTTGGACAATCACCGAATGGTGCTGGAAATCAGCAACAAGCTGAAACATGGCGGCAAGGATGAACTCCCCGCGGCCACCCACGAGGGAACCGGCCTCGGCCTCGCCAACGTATGCCAGCGGCTGGAGGCACGCTGGGGCAATCGGGCTAGCTGCCGATATGGACCGATGACCGGCGGCGGCTACAAGGTATCGCTGACGATGCCGGTGGAGACGAATGCCCGAGACTGATCCGCTCCGCGTGCTGATTGCCGACGACGAGCCGCTCGCGGCGGAGCGGCTGCAGCTACTGCTTGCTCGCGCCGAGGGCGCCCAGCTGGTCGGCACCGCGAGCGACGGGGACAGCGCAATCAACCTGACCGGAGCGCTCCACCCCGACCTGCTGCTGCTCGATATCGCCATGCCGGGTCTCGACGGCATCGGAGTTGCCCGGGCGCTCGCGGCGCAAAGGCCATCTCCGGCAGTGGTGTTCGTTACCGCCTTCGATCAGTTCGCGGTGGCCGCCTTTGAGGTCGAGGCGGTCGACTATCTGATGAAGCCGGTCGAGCCCAACAGGCTTCAGCGCGCACTCGACAGGGCCCGCGCCTACCTCCAGCAGCGGAGCGCTCAGCCCACAGTAGGCAAAGCATCGCAATGGCTGGAAGAATTCTGGGCGTCCGACCTGTCCGGCCTGGTGAGGATCGCGGCGCGCGACGTCGACCGAGTCTCGGCGGAACGTGACTATATGCGCCTTCATGTCGGCCGGCGCAGCTGGCTCATCCATCATTCGATGGCCGCGCTCGAGGAAGGCCTCGACCCCGAGCTGTTCGTGCGACTCCATCGTTCAGCGATCGTTCGCAAGGACTTCATTGCCGGCTTCACCCGCAACCCCTCCGGCCGCTGGATCGCACGACTCTCGGATGCGACCGAGCAGCCGGTCGGACGACTCTATTCGGACCGCGTTCGCGCAATCGCCGGACGCTGAAAAAAGACCGCCGCGCACCGAGGGGAAGCGCGCGGCGGTCCGGCCGATCGTCACTGAACGGGATCAGTGCGCGGTGACGACCAGCGCGGTTGCATCGAGAACAGTAACACTCGGGTGCCGAGCTGCGGCGACAGCAGCGGCGAAGGCCGGCTGGGCATCCGCGATTGCCCCGCCACGGCAATCCGCGACCGCGCGAGCGAATGCCAGGTTCAGCGGATCGGTGGTGTCGCAGACGAGCTCTGCGGCGAAGCTGATACGCCGCTGCAGCTTCGTCTGGCCGAATTCGGTAGCGAGATTGAGGTCAGCATAGGAAACGCGGACGGAGGTCCGCTCAGCCGCCTGGCTGATGGTCGGAACGACCAGCGCCGTTGCAACCGCGAGTGCCGCCAATGCGGGAAGGGTTTTCAACATGAGTCTTCTCCCTTTGGCGACGCGGGGCTGCTGGGGATTGGAGAGGGTTGCCCCGCGTCGCAC
>DASSIU010000109.1:0-3500 GCA_035691585.1 Sphingomicrobium sp.
GAGCCGTCCTCGTTCACCAGGAATTTG
This sequence comes from Sphingomicrobium sp., assembly GCA_035691585.1. GTDB lineage: Bacteria > Pseudomonadota > Alphaproteobacteria > Sphingomonadales > Sphingomonadaceae > Sphingomicrobium. The sequence goes on from DASSIU010000109.1 coordinate 28, forward strand.
GGCACCACGAAGAGCGAGATGCCCTTGACGTTGTCGGGCGCGCCCGCGCGCTTGGCGAGGACGAGGTGGATGATATTCTCGGCAAGGTCGTGCTCGCCCGAAGAGATGAAAATCTTGGTCCCCGTGATCGAATAGCTGCCGTCCGGATTCTCCTCGGCCCGCGTTTTCAGAAGGCCCAGATCGGTGCCGCAATGCGGCTCGGTAAGGTTCATTGTGCCGGTCCATTTGCCGGTAATCATCGTCGGCACGTATTTTTGCTTGAGCTCGTCGCTGCCCTTGACCAGCAGCGAGGCGATCGCGCCCGCGGTCAGGCCCTGGTACATCTCAAAGCTGTGGTTCGCTGAAAGGACGTATTCGGTAACTGCCGTTCCCACGACTTGGGGGAGCCCCTGCCCGCCATATTCCTCGGGTCCGGTGAGCGTAGGCCAACCCGCCTCGCAATATTGCTGATAGGCTTCCTTGAACCCCGGCGGGGTCACGACCGAGCCGTCATCGTTGCGCTTGCAACCAATTTCGTCGCCGATGCGGTTCAGCGGCTGGAGCACCTCGGCCGCGAACCGTCCGGCCTCTTCCAGGATCGCTTCGACCAGATCGGGTGTCGCATTGGCGAACCCAGGCAAGTTCGAATAACGAGAGATGTCGAGCACGGAGTCGAGAATGAAGCGCGTCTCCCGAACCGGCGCGGTGTAGGTGGGCATTCCGGAACCTCAGCTTACCTGTGTGTAAGTATGTCCTATTGGGCAAGCTCGGGCCCGTCCAGCCGGTCCTCTTGCATCTGTCGTTCAACTATAACCGTATAAGAGCGCTTTAGGAGACTCGCCGATGAAAGCTTTCGCTCTATTTCCCCTTGCCCTGTTGCTGGCTGCTCCGGCGCCGGCCGCTCCCCGCGTCGAGACGGCAGTGCTTGCCGGCGGCTGCTTCTGGGGCATGGAAGGCCTGTTCGAGCATGTGAAGGGCGTCACCAGCGTCGTCTCGGGCTACGCCGGCGGCGACTCGAAGGATGCCAATTATGACAAGGTGAGCACCGAAGGGACCGGTCACGCGGAAGCGGTGAAGATCACTTTCGATCCAACGAAAGTCAGCTACGCCCAGCTGCTTCAGATCTACTTCACAGTCGCCCACGACCCGACCGAAATCGACCGGCAAGGGCCAGATGTCGGTCACAGCTACCGCTCGGCGATTTTCCCGCAGTCGCCGCAGCAGGCCGCGTTCGCGAAGGCGTTCATCGGCCGGCTGAATGCAGCACACATCTACAAGGCGCCGATCGCGACGAAGATTGAAAGTGGCGGCTTCTTCCCGGCCGAAGCCTATCACCAGGGCTTCATGCGCAAGCACCCCTATTTCCCATACATCGTCGTCAACGACCGGCCGAAAGTCTCCGCGCTCGAGAAGAAATTCCCCGCGCTTTACAAAGCGTAAGGCCGCTAAGCAGTTAAGATTTCACGCTTTATTCAGGCCGGGGGCGACAAAGGCATGCCCCCGCCCTATATGACGCGCGAGTTACAGCGCCGGGGCTCGGGATCAGCATGCTGACGACCAATCCGTTCGATGACGACAAGCTGCGCGAGGAGTGCGGCGTATTCGGCATCTGGGGTGCCGACAATGCAGCGGGCTTCGTGGCGCTTGGGTTGCACGCATTGCAGCACCGCGGTCAGGAAGCCGCCGGGATCACGACCTTCGACGGCAAGCATTTCCACTCGCACCGCGCGATGGGCCACGTGGCCGGCAATTTCGATCGCGACGACATCATCCGCCGATTGGCCGGCCGATCGGGTATCGGTCACGTCCGCTATTCGACGACAGGCGAGACGGCCTTGCGCAACGTCCAGCCTTTGTTCGCCGAACTTGCCGAGGGAGGCTTCGCCGTCGCGCACAACGGCAATCTCTCCAACGCGATGAAGCTTCGCCGGACGCTTAACCGCCGCGGCTCGATCTTCCAGTCGACCAGCGACACCGAGGTGATCATCCATCTCGTCGCGACGTCGGAGCGCGCTAACATCCTAGACCGGCTGACCGATGCGCTGAAGCAGGTCGAAGGCGCCTATTCGCTCGTGGTCCTGACCGATGAGGGCCTGATTGCCTGCCGCGACCCGCTCGGCATTCGTCCGCTGGTCATGGGCAAGCTTGGCGAAGCCACCATCTTCGCGTCCGAAACGGTCGCGCTGGATGTAATCGGCGCGAGCTTCCTGCGCGATGTCGAGCCTGGCGAGTTCATCCTCGTCAACAACGATGGGCTGCGTTCCTTCCGGCCCTTTGAGGAGGCCGCCCCCCGGCCGTGCATCTTCGAGCATATCTATTTCTCTCGGCCCGATTCGATTGCCGAGGGGATGTCGGTCTACGAGGTCCGCAAGAATATCGGCGCCGAGTTGGCACGCGAGGCGCCGGTCGAGTCCGACTATGTGGTGCCGGTCCCCGACAGCGGCGTTCCGGCGGCAATCGGTTATGCACAAGCGAGCGGAATCCCCTTTGAGCTTGGGATCATCCGCTCACACTACGTCGGCCGCACCTTCATCCAACCGAGCCAGGATGTCAGGCTGCAGGGCGTGAAGCTGAAGCACAACGCCAATTCGGCCCTGGTCGAGGGCAAGAGCATCGTGCTCATCGACGACTCGATCGTTCGTGGCACGACGAGCGTGAAGCTGGTGCAGATGATGCGCGACGCCGGAGCGCGCGAGGTCCACATGCGGATCGCTTCGCCCCCGACCCGCCATAGCTGCTTTTACGGAGTAGACACGCCCGAACGCGCGAAGCTGCTCGCGGCGCAGATGAACGTCGATCAGATGCGCGATTACATCAACGCCGACAGCCTCGCGTTCATTTCGATCGAAGGCCTTTACCGCGCACTTGGGCAAGAACGGGATGCCGCGCAGCCGCAGCGCTGCGACGCCTGCTTCACGGGCGCTTACCCGACGAGCTTGACCGATCTTGCGGAAAAGGAAGGCGGAGCGCCGCTGGCCCTGGTCGCCAGTCGCTAGGTGGCCGCCGGCGCGGCGGCATTTCTCCGAACGACCCAGGCGCGCCCCTCGAAAGACGCGGCGATCACGAGGGACGCCACGGCGAGCGACCATGATACGACGGTCTCCTGCCAGTTGCCGGCGCTCAGATGGCCTCGAGCAGCGACTGGCCCCCACACCAAAAGTGTGATCAGGGTGATCTGCAGTGCGGCGAGCGCTGCGCCCAGTCCGGCGGCAAATCCGGCGACCAGGAGAATGCCCGCGACAAGATAAATGCAAGCGGTCAAATAGGCCCAGAAGACGGGCGCGCCCAGCCACGCCGGGACGAGTGGCGCTGTCAGCTCCAGATAAGCGAAATGGGAAAGCCCAAAGGCGATCAATGCCAGCCCATAGAGGAAGTAGGCGCCGCGCAGTCCCGTGTTTCCGCCGAGAAGTCGGAGCACCGGGGCGGCTTCCTCGCGGGCCGAGGATGCGTAAAGAACCCACGCGGCCGCGATCAGCACCGCGTTTTCTCCATTA
>DASSIU010000110.1:0-12667 GCA_035691585.1 Sphingomicrobium sp.
CGTCGGCTCGCCGACATCCGAGGCAGGCGTGATAAATTCGACTCCGGCGGACGTGAGATCGTGCCGGTAGAATTCGCCGAGCTGGTCCGGAGCCACTTGGCCGATGAACCCCGCCCGGCCGCCGAGCGCCGTGACGCCCGCCGCCGTGTTGCCGGCGGAGCCGCCGCTTACCTGGTGCGCCGGGCCCATGCGTGCATAGAGCCGCTCGGCCTCCTGGGCGTCGATCAGCCGCATCGATCCCTTGACCAGCCCTTCCGCGCTCAGGAAGTCGTCGGTCGCATTGGCGATCACATCTACGATGGCATTGCCGATGCATAGGACATCGAGGCGCGGGTCGGGCATTCGGTACTCCGGACTCTAAACGGGGAAGCGCGCCGCCTAGCCGTCCGTTCAGCCGCTCGCAACATTGCCTCGGCGAGGAACCCGGGGCATCCTCTGGTCATGCGCCGCTTACTCGCCTTTTCGATCACGCTCATGGTCGCCGCGTGCGCGCCTCGGCCGCAACCTGTTGCCGCGCCGCCGCCGCCGCCAGAGGTGCAGGTCCCGCAGGAACGGAACAGCCTGGCGGGCTTGACGGCGCAGGAATTGGTCGGCCGTTATGGCATCCCCGCGCTGCAAATCCGGGAAGGCAATAGTCTCAAGCTCCAGTTCCGCGGCGTTCGCTGCGTGATGGATGCCTATCTCTATCCGTCAGGAAATTCGGAGACTCTGAAGGTCACGCATGTCGATACGCGGCTTCCGTCGGGCGGCTACATCGATCAGGCCGCTTGCATCTATTCATTGCGCAATCCGGGCTGATTGAGCGCCCAGCGCGCCGCTTCGGCAATCACCGGATCGGTGTCCTCAAGGTGCGGTTTAACCGCTCCGGCCAGTGAAGAGTCACCGCTGTTGCCCGCGGCGATCAGGCAGTTGCGGATCATCCGGTTACGGCCGATCCTCTTGATGGGGGAACCGGCGAACATCTCACGGAACGCCGGCTCATCGAGCGAAAGCAGGTCGGCAAGCCGGGGCGCTGCGAGCTCGCCGCGTGGCAGGAATGCGCGGTTCGCGGCCGCCGCATCCGCGAAGCGATTCCACGGACACGCCGCTAGGCAATCGTCGCAGCCGTAAATGCGATTGCCCATCAAGGTTCGGAACTCCTCGGGAATCGCGCCATCGTGCTCGATCGTGAGGTAGGAGATGCAGCGCCGCGCATCGATCCGGTGCGGGCCCAGGAAGGCCTGTGTCGGACACGCATCGAGGCAGCGCGTGCAGGACCCGCAATGCTGCCCGTGATCGGCCGGCGGGTCGGGCTCCAGTTCCAGGCTGGTGAGGATCACGCCGAGAAACAGCCAGCTGCCATGCTCCCTCGAAACGAGGTTGGTGTGCTTGCCCTGCCAACCGATGCCCGCCGCTTGCGCCAGCGGCTTTTCCATCACCGGCGCGGTATCGACGAAGACCTTCAACTCGCTCGGGACCCGCCCGACGATAAATCGGGCGAGTGCCTTCAGCGCCTTCTTGACGGTCTTGTGATAGTCGCCTCCCTGCGCGTAGGCCGAAATCCGGCCGAGTTCGGAATTCGCCGCCAGGGATAGCGGATCCGATGCCGGCGCATAGCTCATGCCCAGCGCAATCGCCGACCTGGCTTCCGGCCACAGCGCCAGTGGTGAGACGCGATGATGCGCGCGCGCTTCCATCCACCCCATCGACCCGTGGTAACCGGCGTCGATCCACCGCTTGATATCGATGCCGGCATCGTTGGCCGCGTCGGCCCGCGTGAATCCGCACGCTGCGAAGCCCAGCCGCGTGGCTTCCGATCTTATTGCTTCCTCAAGCCTTTCATTGGTAGCCACGCGAGGCGACTACACCTTTCGGCCCGAACTTGTCGAAGGGCGGTCTAATTTTCTTAGGAATTTCAGTGCTTCGCCAGGCCCAGCACGAACTCGCCGAGGAGCGCATCGCAGTCCAGGCGACTGATCTCGTCAAGGATTTCGGCGACACGCGCGCGGTCGACGGTGTCAGCCTCGCCGTCCCGTCAGGCTCAATCTACGGGCTTCTGGGTCCCAACGGAGCCGGCAAGACCACGACGCTGCGCATGCTTATCGGCATCATCGACCCGTCGAGCGGCGCCCGCCGCGTGCTCGGCCGCAACCGGCCGCTCGAGGCCGCCCCGGAAATTGGCTATTTGCCGGAGGAGCGGGGGCTCTATCCCGCCATGCATGCGCGCGATGCGATCGCCTTCATGGGTGCTCTGCGCGGTCTCCCGATCGCGGAAGGCCGCCGGCGCGCCGACGTATTGCTCGGGGAGCACAATCTCGGCGAATGGGCCAAGAAACCGATCCGCAGCCTGTCGAAGGGCATGGCGCAGATCGTCCAGTTGCTCGGAACGATCGTTCACAAGCCAAGGCTGATCGTCCTGGACGAGCCCTTTGCGGGCCTCGACGCAATCAACCAGGCGCGGCTCGAAGATTTGATCCGTCGGGAGACGCGCGCCGGCGCGACGGTGCTCTTCTCGACCCACGTGATCGCTCACGCCGAGCGCCTCTGTGAGCAGGTCGCGATCATCGCCAAGGGCAAAGTGGCGTTCGACGGGCGCGTCGACGAGGCGCGGGCGCGGCTTCGGCCCATTGTCCGGTTGCGTACCCGAGCCGCCGACGGGCCGTGGCGAGAGGCGATCCCCGCCAACGCCCGTCGCGAAGGTCACGAATATGTGTTCGAACTCCCCGAGGGCGGCCCCGAGCCGCTGTTGAAGGCGCTCATTGATGGCGGAGCAGGCATAGAGACACTCGCGATCGAGCGGCCCGGGCTCCACGACGCCTTCGTCGCGATCGCCGGCGATTCCGCAGCGGCCGCAATGGAACAGGAGAAGGCTCAGTGACGCGCCTCCTGCGCTCCGCCTTCGTGATCGCGCGCCGCGACTTCACTGCGACCGTCCTGTCGAAAACCTTCATCTTCTTCCTGCTCGCGCCGCTCTTTCCGGCGGCGATGGGCACCCTGTTCGGGGGTATCGGAGCGCGCGTTGCGGCCCAAACCGAGCGCCCGGCTGTGGCTGTCGTGGCCCCACAAGCCGAGTTCAAGCAGATCGAAGCCGCGCACGACGAGATGACCGGAGCGCTTGGAGATGGCGCTATCGTCAAGCTCGTGGGCTATTCGCCCGAGCCCGATCTGGCCCGTCAGGAAAAGCGATTGCTCGCGAATCGAAGTCCGCCGATCCGGGCCGTGCTGAGCGGCAGCCTGGACCATCCCCGTCTCGTCGGCTCTCTCGCGGACGATCCCGCGACCGTCGGCCAGGTGAAGCTTTTGATCGAGAGAGCCCAAGGTCGTGACGCCGACCAGGGGCCGGAAATTGATGTGAGCGACGTGAAGAACGTCTCCGGACCATCGCAATCCGATCGGGTGACCACCGCGTGGGGTGCGCAGGCCATCCTGTTCTTCCTGACGTTGATGCTCTCGACGATGGTGATGTCGCAGCTGATCGAAGAGAAATCGAACAAGATCATCGAAGTGATTGCCGCCGCGGTGCCCATCGACGCGATGTTCGTCGGCAAGCTGTTCGCGATGCTCACCGCCTCGGTGCTCGCGCTCATCGTCTGGATTTCGGCCGGCGCGCTTCTGCTGCAAGTGATAAAGCATGGGGGCGGATCGCTGCCTCCGCCGGCGGTCGGGTGGCCGTGGTTCCTCCTGCTGTCCGTCATCTATTTTGCAATGAATTACCTGCTGTTCGGCGCGGCATTCCTCGTGATCGGCGCTCAGGCTTCGACGGCCAGGGAGGTCCAGACCATGTCGCTCCCTGTGACCTTCGCGCAGATGCTGATATTCGCTTTCGCGGCGACGGCCATCAACGCATTGAATTCCCCAACCGCGCTTGCCGCCGCTGTTTTTCCGCTATCATCTCCGCTGACCATGATGGCCCGTGGAGCTGAGCAGCCGGAGATTTGGCCGCACCTTGCCGCCATCCTTTGGCAGGCGCTGTGGGTCGCACTGATCCTTCGGTTCGGGGCCAAGCTTTTCCGGAGGACGGTGCTGAGATCCGGTCCGCGGCTTCCCTGGTGGAAGTTCGGCCGCGCCTAGTTAATCGCCGCCGACGCCATCTCGGTCAGTTTCGCCATCAAGGCGCGATGCGGAAAGGGCCCATGGCTGATCCGCGCGACGCCCGCGTCGGCCCAGGCCTGCTTTTCTGGCGCTCCCGGGAAGGCGATTACGTTGAGCGGCAGGGGCACTTCGCGGACTACCCGTTCGATCTGGCCGCGATCGGAGAGCCGGGGTACGAAGAAGCCGCTCGCCCCCGCGTCGGCGAATGCCTTGCCGCGCTCCACGACCTGATCGACCAGGCCGTCGTCATAGGTCTGGGTCTTGAGGAACAGGTCGGTCCGCGCGTTGATGTAGAAGTCGTCGCCGACCGCGCGGCGAATCGCGGCGATGCGCTTCACCTGGAGGTCGAGCGGATGGAGTCCTTCACCGCCGATCACCTGGTCCTCGAAGTTGCAGCCGACCGCGCCGGTCGCCTTGAGCCTCGCGACATTCGCTCCACCTTCCTCGGGATCCGCGGAATAGGCGCTCTCGAAGTCCACCGTTAGCGGCACCTCGATCGAATCGACGATCCGCTTCGCATTGGCGAGCGCGAAGTCGATCGGGACATTCTGTCCGTCGGGCCAGCCGTTCGCATCGGCGACGGGGTGGCTGCCGGTTGCAAGCGCCTTCGCGCCTGCCGCGACTACGGCAAGCGCGCTGCCGACATCCCAGATGTTGTAGAGGATTACGGGGTTGCCCGGCTCGTGAAGCGCGGCGAATTGCTCGAATTTGGTCATTGGCTCCGATTCCTTTTGCAGCCGCCCATTTGCTCCCGCCAGTGAATTTTCGCCTCCTCAATCGGCACCCTGACCCACAAGCCCAGCTTATGGGACGAGTTCCCCATGTGATCTCGCGGAAGGTGCCAAGGTTGTCACCGAACGCGCGCACCGCAGGCCGTTCGCCTGGTTGGTCACTCCATGGAGCCAAGCGCTCCGGGTCGAGCCGGAACAGCCGCGCGAGGATCTCGTCCCTGGGAGCGGCCGCGCGCGCCGGTCGTTGCGCCGCGGTAAGTGTCGGCCACCGACGCTCGCGTAAGGGCGGGCCGCCCGGGTCGCCAGGGCCGCTCGCGCGGTTCGCAATGCTCGCCTACATCGGCCACATGAAGAGGACACTTACCGCAATCGGCTTGGCTGGGATCATAAGCATAGCGAGCGTCACGCCCGCGGGGGCGACAAAGGACTCGCAGCTTTGGACAACCGAGTCCGCTACACTTGCCCTGTCGGATCACTGGCGCCTGCAGGAGGAGCTGACCGAGCGGTTCAGCGACAACAAGAATGGCCTCTACGAGATCGAGTCCAACACTCTGCTCGGCTATCGCATGAACAAGGTTGTCACGCTGTGGGCGGGTTATACTCATGACCCGCAATATTCGGCGGGCGACTTCACCCGCATGGAGCACCGCGCTCGAGAACAGGTGACGTTCGACAATTTCGCCAATCTCGGCCCCGGCAAGCTCAGCGCCCGGATACGGATCGAACAACGTTGGCGCGAGGGCCTCGAGGGAACCGGCTGGCGCCTTCGGCCCTACCTCAAATATTCGCTGCCGATCTCCGGCAAGCTCGCGCTAAATCTAAGCAGCGAGCCGTTCATCGATCTAAATACGACGTCGTTTCAATCGAAGCGCGGTCTCGACCGGGTTCGGAACCTGGTCACCATCTCGGCGCCGCTTTCGAAGTCTCTAAGCGGCGAAGCCGGCTACATGAATCAGCATTTGTTCATCAGCGGCCGGCCCGACGAAGGCGACAATATCGCTTACTTCGCTCTCAGCATGAAGCTGTAAGGTAACGCTGGCCAGCGGGTGAGAATCTCCTGTTAATTCGCCGTTAACCACGCTACCGGGCGTGTGCCGGGGTTCGTGATCGACCTCTCGGCCTCGGCGTCCAAGAGGGCCCGCCTTCGCTTCGGCGAGGGCGGGTCTTTCTTTGCTCTAGTGGACGAAGCGCGCGACCACGTCGCGGTAGCTGCGCGAGACCTTAACTTGCGCGCCCGAATCGAGCACCAGGAAGCATTCGCCGTTGGTGTGCGGCTTGACCTGGCGGACGAGGTCGAGGTTGACGATGGTCGAACGGTGCACCCGCTGGAATCTGCGCGGGTCGAGCCTTTTCTCGAGGTCCTTCATCGTTTCGCGCAGGATCAGCGTGTTGTCGCCGGTCTGGATGCACATGTAATCACCGGCGGCGTCGATCCGCTCGATCGAGTCGACGTCGACGCGGAAAATCTGCCCCTGGTCCTTGATGTTGATCATCTTCTCGTAGCGGTTCGCGGCGGGACCCTCCGGCGCCGCGTCGGCCAGCTCCTCGGCGGCTTCGGGCGCGTGCTCGGCAAGCGCTTCCTTGAGCCGCTCTGCTTCCTCGGCGCTGCGCTTTTCGCCAAGGCGCTGGCGCACTCGGTCGATCGTCGCGGCGAGCCTGTCCTCATCGACGGGCTTCATCAGATAATCGACTGGCTGAGCATCGAACGCCCGCAGCGCGTGCTCGTCGTAGGCGGTGACGAAGACGAACAGCGGCGGCTCTACGTCCATCAGGCCCTGGATCACCGAGAAACCGTCGAAGCCCGGCATCTGGATATCGAGGAACACGAGATCAGGCTTGTGGGTCTTGATCTGGCGGATAGCCTCGCGGCCATTGGCGGCGGTCGCGACGATTTCGACATCGTCGAAGGCTTGCAATCTTAGTTGCAGGCCCTGTGTCGCCAGGGGTTCATCATCGACCAAAATGGTCCGGATGGTCATCAGGCCTTGTCTCCGGTTTCGAAAGGAATTTCCAAGATAACGCTAAAGCCCCCCTGCTCGTTCTTTCTGGTCTCGAAACGGTTCGCTCCGCCATAGGCCTGCGACAGCCGGTCGCGAATGTTCGCCAGGCCGACTCCCGTCGACGGGCTCGCCGCTATTTCCGCGCCGTCGCCGTCGCCATTGTCTGCGACTTCGATGCGCACCGCCTGTCCTTCGCGTGCCGCCTTGATCCAAATGTCCGCGCCGTTCTCGGCCGGCGTCACCGCATATTTAATCGCATTCTCGATCAACGGCTGCAGCAGCAGCGAAGGCAAACGCGCACCGATCGTCTCCGGTTCGATGCGGAAGTGCGGGCGCAAGCGGTCTTCGAACCGCATCTTCTCGATCTCGAGATAGAGCTTCAGTGTCTCAACCTCCTGCGCCAGCGTGACCTTGGCGGTCGGCTCATTCGCAAGCGTGTAGCGAAGGAAGGACGATAGACGCGCCAGCATCGCATTGGCGCGCTCGGTCTGCTTCAGCAGCACCAGCGTCGAGATTGAGTTCAAAGTATTGAACAGGAAATGCGGGTTGAGCTGGTAACGCAGCATTGCCAACTGCGCCGTGGACGCCTGTCCCTCGAGTTTTTCGCGCTGGCGGATCTCGATCTCGAGCAGAAGGAAGTAATTGATGCCGTAATAGAGCGCCGTCCACGCCGCCAATATCGCGAAATCGAGCAGGATCGCGCCGAGATACTGCGCTCCCGCCGGCCTCAGCTCGGGCTTGAGGAAGGTCGCAACGCTCCACGTCTCGATCACGGAAAATGCGGCCGCCGCCAGCACGACGGCACCGAGGGAAAGGGCCAGCGTCCAAATCGGCCGCATCCGGATCAGTCGCCGGAAGAGCGATGCCATCAGCAGCGTCAGCGAATAGCCGGTGGCGGTCAGCAGAAGCGTGTGGACCAGGAACACCCAGCCCATGCTGTTGGCGAAGCCGGACAGCGATCGCAGAAGGAAATAGCCGGTCCAGCCGATTGACTGGAGGATCCAGAAGGCGCGGTTCTTGTCGTCGAAGAAGGGCCGGTCGAGGCCGATGCCACGTGCGATCGGGTCGGCCGGCGACTGGATCTTGGGGGCGTCAGCCACGCGCCTAGGCGTGGCCGCCCGTCGGTCGAGGGTCGCGCTGTCCGTGGCCATGCCGACGATATAGAGGCGCGCCGCCGCCAATGCGAGCGCAAGCCGTTGCCGCCAGAAAGCTAACCTGCGTTAGCAAAACTTGCTTGAATTGATCGAGAGGATGAAGGTCTTAACCCCCCTTCAACTCTCTTTGTCTAATCCGCTCGAGGCACGTTGAACGGTGGGCGGATGTACGAAGCTCCTGACAGGTACAAGCGTATGATTTCGGCCCGGCTTCCCGGCGGGGAGTCGGCGGGCCTCGCTTCGCGGGAGGCAGATCCGGCCGAAAGTTCGCCGTTGCGCGACGTTCAACTCCTCTCGCGGGCACAGCTCGCGCCCTTCTTTGCCGCCGCGAATGTCGTCGCCTCGCTGATCATGCTCGCCAACCTGTGGGGCGTCGTCGCTCCTGCCTGGCTTCTTCCGTGGGCGGGCGCCGTCGCGCTCGTCAATCTCGGCGCGATGCAGCTTGCCCGTACCCAGTCGATCAGCTGCGTCGGTCGCTCAGGACACCGCGTGCCCTCATGGCAGTTGGTGGGAGAAGTCGCTGTCCGGGCGCTCACCTTCCTCGGGCTCCCGCTTTACCTTTTTCCGACCCTCGACCCCGGCACCCAGGTAATCGCCGCGTCGGTCATGGCCGGCCTCGGTGTCGCCGGGCTCGGGCTCATCGTCATTCCTGAATGCGCGATGGCGTGGATGATCGGATTCACCTGCGGGGTCGGTGGAGCGTTGGTCGTCGCCCGTCACTCGGTTCCGTTCCAGCACATGCTATCGATCGTCTTCACCCTCGGAGTGTCGATCACTGGCGTGATGACGGTGGCCCGGTGGGCATTTCACCAGCTCACCATGAACGCCGATGTCGGCAGCCAGAGCGAGAGCGCGGCCCTGCTTCTCCAGGAATATGAGCAGCGCGGCGTCGGCTGGTTATGGTCGGTCGATAGCGACAACCGCGTAACTTACATCAGCGCTCGAATGAGCCTGATGCTCGGCCGGCCGGCGAGCCAGCTGACCGGGCATTCGCTCGCGGCCTTGCTCGGAGGTCATGCCGAGCTCGGGCGCGTGTTGCTCGAGCAGCAGCCGTTCAATGGCCTCGAGATGGAGCTCGCGACCCCTCGGGGAACGCGCTGGATATCGATGACCGGGGACCCGATCATCGACACCGCCGGACGGTTTGAGGGATTCCGCGGGGTCGGCTCCGACATCACGGAGATCCGGCAGACGCAGGAACGGCTGACCCATCTCGCCAACGTTGACGTGCTCTCGGGCCTGCCCAACCGCGGCCGCGTCCGCCAGCTGCTCGGCGAAGCCCTGCGCGGCGCAGCCAGCGGCAATGTGCCCTGCGCGATCATGTTCCTCGACCTCGATGGGTTCAAGCCGGTCAACGATACCTTTGGCCACCCGAAGGGCGATGCGGTGCTTCGCGCGGTCGCCAAGCGGCTGGTCGATGAAGTCGCCAGCAACGGCACCGTTGGGCGGATGGGCGGCGACGAGTTCGCGATTGTGATCAACGACGCCCAGAGCCGCAAAAAGGTCGAGCAGCTCGCGGATCGCATCATCCAGGCGATCAAGGAACCGTACATGATCGACCAGACCGAGATTCGCATCGGCGTGTCGATCGGCTGCGCATTTGGCCCGATCGACGGTGCCACGGTCGACGACCTGATCCTGAAGGCCGACCTCGCGCTCTACCAGGCGAAGGATGCCGGCCGCGGGGTTGCCCGCTATTTCTCGTCGGAGCTGCAGTCGGAACAGGAGGATCGCGTTCGGCTGGAGGCCGACCTTCGGACCGCGGTCGCGACCAAGCAATTCCATCTCGTTTACCAGCCGCTGATCAACGCGAAGACCCAGAAACTCGTCGGGTTCGAGGCGCTGATCCGCTGGAACCACCCCAAGCGCGGGTTTGTGGGACCGAACGTCTTCATTCCGGTGGCGGAGGAGACAGGCCTGATGCCGGCGATTGGCGAGTGGGTGATCGAAGAGGCGTGCCGCGCCGCGGCGACCTGGCCGGAACCGATCACCGTCGCGCTCAACATCAGCCCGAAGCAGATGATTCAGGCGGCGCTTCCGAACATCGTCAGCGAGGCGCTCGCGCGCCACAAGCTCCCGGGCAATCGCCTCGAGCTGGAGGTCACCGAGGGCGTGTTCCTGGGCGACAACGGCTCGACTCTCGACGTGCTCAAGCGCCTGCGCCAGCTGGGGGTCGGGATCGCGCTCGACGACTTCGGTACGGGCTATTCGTCGATCGGCTATTTGAACAAGGCCGTCTTCCACAAACTGAAGATCGACGGCAGCTTTGTCCGCGAAGCGGGTTCACGGCCTGAAAATGTCGCGATCATTCAGTCGATCGTCCAACTCGCGAAGAGCTTCCGCATGTCGGTCACGGCGGAAGGGGTAGAGACTGCCGAGGATTTCGAGCGCATGCGCGACCTCGGATGCGACACGATCCAGGGCTATCTGTTCGGCAAGCCGCTTGCCTACGAGCGCGCGAACCAGATGGTGACGGGACTCGGCACCAAGCGGATGGCGGGCTGATCAGCCGGCTCGTGCAGCGCTTGTTTGGCGATTTACCTTCGCTGGCATTCGGTTAGACTGCCCTCGATTGGGGGTGTGGTCCTGGAACAGCTGAGCACCCTGCGGAGCCTGTTCAAATTCCATAGCGGACGCGTGATCGCGCTCGGGCGGCTCATGCTCGCCATCACCTTTCTCGTCGCCGTGATGCTCGGCCGAAGCCAGTCGGAGCTGGTCTGGGCGCAGACGTACGTGCTGCTGATCCTCTATGCCGCGGGGGCAGCGATCATCACCGTTGCAACGTGGAGGAACTGGTGGCTCGACGCGCGCCTCGCCCTCGTCACTCACGGCGTCGACATGGCGGTGTTCACGGGCATCGTGTTTTCGTCCAACGGCACGACCAGCCCGTTTTTTCTCTTTTTCGTCCTGCCCCTCCTGTCCGCCGCGGTGCGCTGGAGCTGGCGCGAGACGGCGCTGACCGCGAGCGCGCTGATCGTTCTGTATATGATTGCCGGGCTACTAATCGCCGGCACCCAGAGCTTCGAGCTGGAACGGTTCGTCCTTCGCGCGGGCAACCTCTTGATCCTGACGCTGCTGCTGATCTGGTTCGGCATTCACCAGCGGTTTGCCCGGACCTTTCTGAGGATCGAAGATAATGACGCTGGGCTGGGTGAGCGCGAAAATCCGCTCGCCCGGGCCCTCGGCGTGGCCTTGCGAGCAAGCGGCGCTCGATCGGGAGCTTTGATGATCGGAGCCGTGGGCGAAGAACCCTCCGATGGCTTTGCGATGACTGGCGACCAGCGGCGCAGTTTCAATGCCGAACGCGCCCTAGTTCGCGATACGGGCGAAATTGCCGCCTCAGCATTGCTCGTCGATGTGCCGGCCAACCGCGCGCTTACCCGTCCGCCCGAGGGCCGGTTTCGATTCCTCTCCGCGTCGGCGGTCATCGATCTCGAGGAGGGCCGTGACCTCGGTGTAAACCAAGGCCTCATCGCCGAGGTCCGCACCGGGACTCTCCATGGATGGCTTGTCCTATGGGATGTCCCCGACCTTTCGACGGACTACATCGATCTCGGGCGCGAGCTCGGGCTCGCAGTCGGGGCGATCCTCGACCGCCATGCGCTACTTTCGGCGATCGAGACTGGCGCGGCCGCGAGGACTCGCCTGTCGCTCGCGCGCGATGTGCACGACAGCATCGTTCAGTTCCTCGCCGGCGCCGCGTTCCGGATCGAAGCGATCAAGCGTTCCTCGAAATCCGGGGCGGCGATCGATGAGGATCTCGACGAGCTGAAGCGGCTGCTGGTGGAGGAGCAGGGCGAAATTCGCGGCTTCGTGATGGCGCTTCGCCGCGACCGCGAGGTGGAGCTGGCCGAGGCCGTCACCGAGTTGCGCGCGCTAGCCGAGCGGCTCAGTCACCAATGGTCGATTGACTGCCGGGTCACGGCGAACGGCAAGCGAGCGTCGATCCCGATCCGACTGCAGCTCGACCTCCAGCAGATGCTTCGCGAGGCGGTCGCCAATGCCGTCCGCCATGGCGGCGCCAAGCGAATCGATATCGGCCTGGCGGTCAGCAAAGACCAACTGCGGCTGAGCGTCGCCGACAATGGTTCGGGCTTTCCGACTTCGAACAACGAAGCCGCCGCCGAGCCCTGGTCGCTGAAGGAGCGCGTCGAACGGGCGCGCGGGTCGTTGCGGCTGGTTTCAAAGCCCGGATCGACCAATATCCTGATCTCCCTTCCCCTTGCCGGAGCCGCTACGTGACCCGAGTCCTGCTTGTCGACGACCATCCGATGATTGCCGCGGCGCTTCAGATGCTGCTTCGCGATACCGACTACGAGCTGCTCGGCCGGGCCAGGAGCGTCGCCGAGGCCAATAGTCAGCTCGCCAGGCAGAAACCCGAATTGCTGCTGCTCGATGTCAATCTGCCCGATGGCTCCGGGCTCGACGTGCTGAAACGGTTATCGAAAGCGCGTTCGCGGCCGCGAACGATCCTGCTGACCGCGGGGATGGACGATGCGCAGCTGCTCGCGGCCGCCGAGCTCGAGCCCGAGGGGATGGTTCTCAAGACCTCCGATCCCGGGCTTCTTCTCGAGTGCATGGACGCGGTGGTCGGCGGCAACCGGTGGATCGACCGCGAGATCGCGGAACGGACCCGGCATGCGAAGGAACGCGCGGCGTCGGCGCCGCCGCTGACCAGACGCGAGCGCGAGCTGATCGAACTGGTCCGCCA